>NC_000948.1 GCF_000008685.2 Borreliella burgdorferi B31
ATTTTATTGACAAAAATATTAGTTTTTGCTATCATACATCTAATTTAATAAAGAGAAGTAAAAAGGTGTGTGATTTAAGAAAAACAAAACTAATAGATAAAATAAGTTCACTAGAACTATACAAATACTCAATATTTTTTAGAAATTACATTGAAAATGTAGCAGAAGATTGTCTCAAGAACGGACTTATTCTTGAGAGTGCTGCCCACAATGTTAGTGAGGTTGAACTTGCTAGGTTAAAGGTACAGCTTAAGAATGCTCTGCTTAATTGTATTATAAGCTACCGTTTTCATGGGATTGGCTATGTTTTAGTAAAAACCAAAGATACCCTAATAGATCTCGAACAACCCGTTAATATAGAATTACCTATTGGTTTTGAATACCTTGATTATGAATATGTAAGAGATTTGGGAGTTGATTTTGATCATATAACCTATAAAGTAAAATCCAACAATAAGAACAATTCTTTAGACGCAGTTAAAATACATAAAAGTCGACTTATCATATATGAAAACTTTGATTATATCTTAAAAAGATATGTTCCGTGTTATACCGAAAGCTTTTTACTAGATATTTATTTATTTGAAAAGATATACGTAGAAATAGAAAGACGTATTGAAAACCACAATTTCTTGTTTTATAAAGATGAATCTTTAGTACAACTACAAGACGCACTCTCTAGTGCAACAACTTCTTTAAGTGCACTTACTCAGAGCAATAATGATAGGGGAAGTGGCATTTTATCTTCTTTTTTGAGAAAACAAAATTCAAACAATCATAGTAAAGATATTTCTAATTTAAGAAACCTTAATGACTCATTATCACAGGAGCTTGCTAGGCTAAAAAGCAATCTAAATAATGAGGGAATGTTTTATACGGCCACCCCTAGTGCTAGTTTAGAGGTTATTAAATACGATCTTAGCTACTTAAAGGAGGCTTTAGCATTAATTAAGGCAAAAATTGGTGCAGATACTAAAGAGCCCTTAACCAGAAGTTTTAATGAGCAGGCTAAAGGACTAGGAAATGATGGTAAAGGTGATAGGAGTAATTATTACGATTTTCTCAAAGGTGTACAAGAACAAGTTGAGAACTCTTGTAATTTAAAACTTACAAAGTATTTTGGGCTTGATATGAAGTTTAATTCTCTGATTATGTTAAGTGAAGAACAAAAAGTGGAAAGAGATATAAAGCTAATTGAGCTTTACAGTAAATATAACCAGCTTATACAAAGTAGCTCATTTAATAATGAGGAGCTAGCGATGTTAAAAGAGAAATTATTCTCATTTTGAGAAAAGGAGTTAAAAGATGACTGAGAAAGAAGAAAAAGAAGACCTGCAGGCACAAGATAAAGAAGAGCAGCAAATTAAGGCTGATACTAAAGTTATCAGTGTGCAGGAATTTGAAGAGTACATGCGTTTTAAAGAGCAGGCAAATAGTAAATCCAAAGAGACAAGTCGAGATTTAAGTATAAATGAACGAATAACAAAAGAACTTGCAGAAGTTGAAGAGCGGGAGCGTATTGAAAAGCAATTGTTACTAGAGGCTGAGCGAATTAATGAAATTGATACACTTGCAAAAGCACATCTTAGCAATCATTTTAACAAAGAGGTGCTACTTGCAAAAGGATATACATTAAAAGACATTATGCAAGCACAACGTAGAGAACTTGTACGCAAGTTCGTTCCAATTGAGCAAATTAAAGCTATTGCCAAAGTATCAGACATAAGTCATATCGATGGAGAGATATTAGAGCAACTTGTTTCTTTAGCAAAAGTGAATATTAAATTAAGAAAAAATGCGAGTAGCAGTTCTTCTTCTGTTGACTCTATTAAGGGGAATATTGCTATTAAATCAGAAGAAAGAGCAAGTTTGCTTGATTCTAATTTTGTACCTATTAATTTCACAGAATTTGTACAAGCGATAAGTAATACATACAAGCAAAGACGAATTCAATTTTATGAAAATCTAAAAAGACATAAAAGAACAAGTATTGCCTAAAGGAGTTTTTAAATGAGTGATATAACAAAAATTAAACAAGAATTTGATAAGAAAGTTGCAGAAATTCAAGCATTAATGAAAAATCCCCAACAAGACTCAGGATTGCTTAGCAATTCTATTGATTTTAGAGACCAAAATCTAATTTTTTCCAATTCTGGTGGGGTTTGCACTAGCAGTAAAGACAAAATAGAGAATTACCCTGCTAAAGGGTATCCGTATAAACGGGGTGTTAAGCTTAGTTTTGGAGATGGAACAACCGAACTAGAAGTTGAGGCTGGTGGTGGAGACGATTTATATGGAGTGTGTTCCGATATAGATGAGTTTAGCGGTATGGCAACTGTTATACCAATTACAAATAACTTTACTGGGTATTTAACGCTAAAGAAAGATGGACAAAATGGTGTAAATCCAGGAGATAAATTAAATTTTAACCAACATGGGGAACTTGAAAAGGTCACTGGGGCTCAAAAATCTGTTAATGCAATAGCACTTTCAAAGGCACACAAATTAACTGAAGATTTATTTATAGTGCTTGCTAGTGTATTTGGGAATAGAGCAATAAAAGGGTAATAAATTATGGCTTTAAAAGGCAACATGCAAGTAGAAAATCTTGAGGCTGTTGAGGACCCACAGGTAGATTTAGGGGCACAAGTTTCCGCTGCTCCTAGAGCTAAACGGCAAGCAAGACAAGCTGAGGACGTACAAGGGGAAGATCCCTATTTGGAGTCAATTAGCGAGCTTGATGATGTTCTTTTAAAATTTAAAAAATATTCAAAATCAATGAGTTCAATTGAAAATAAGGTTTTTAGCAGTTCAAGTGGCTGTTTTAAATCCAAGAATGAGCGAGTTGATGCATATTCATTTGCATGTTCAAGTTATACAGACAAAATAGAGGAATACCTTTACGATCCAGCGAATAGTTTTCCATACAAACGCGGCGTTAAACTTGTTCCAAAAGAGAACTCTATATATGTTGAAGTTGGAGCTGATACTGATATGTATGGGATATGTGTAGATGTATGTGAGTTTAGTTGTACTGCATATGTATTGCCAATTACTAACAATTTTGAAGGGTATCTTGTTACAAGGAATCCAAGTATAAAAATAGGAGAAATACTAGACATAAATAATAACGGTGTTATTATCAAGGCCGGAGGTGGGCCACCAACCGCAATTAACATATATGCTCTATCTGATTCATTTACAATCAATTTTGCACCCGAAGATGGAAATCAAGATCAAAATAGATATCCTAGGCAAGAGTATTCTATTAATTTGATAAAAGTTGCAATTTTTGGAAATAGAGGCCTTGAGAAAACAGTAAATCCTGATGGTGGTTAAACTTTGGGCGAATAAAAGGAGGTAAATAAATGGGAGATACAACGCAATTAGTAAAAGAGTATCAAGAGAAAAGAAGTAAACTGGAAAAGTTTATGAAAAATCCCCAACATGACGCTAGTTTGCTTAGCAATTCTAATGAATTTAGAGACAAAAATGTAGAATTTTTTGCTTCTGGAGGCACTAGAACTAGTAAGTTTGACAAATTGGAAAATCATCCATTTTTGGGGTATCCGTACAAGCGTGGAGTAAAAAGAGTTATTCAAGAGGCTCAAGATAATCAAAGTCACTATGAGCCACATGTTGAGGCTGGTGGAGGTGAAGACTTATATGGAATATGCATTGACATAGATGAGTTTAGTAAAACAGCTACTATTGTGCCAATTACCAATAATTTTGAGGGCTATTTAGTGGCAAAAGATTCTACGGTTAAAGTAAAAGATAAACTTATTTTTAATAAAGACGGTGCTCTTGAAAAGGTGACTGGAGCACCAAATAAAGCAACTATTAATGCAACAGCATTGACTGATGCAAAACAAATTAGCAATGAGGTTTATTTAGTAAAAGTAGCTGTATTTGGAAATAAAGCTATGAGTAGAAATTAATAATATTTGGGAGGATTTAATATGGAATTATTTGATGAAAATTATTATGCAAAAGCTGTGGCAAATATCATAGGAGAAGTTAAAGATCCTATTATGTATAAATGGTTTTCGCCCGATCAAATTGAAGATGTTGATCTACAAATGGGATATCAAAAAACCGTAAAATGGGACGCGTTTTTAAATGCTAATCCTACAACAATTGCCAATGAGGTTAATACTATCTCAACTATTGGATTTAGTTCTGAAGTGGTAAGACTTAATTATTTGAAATTACAGTATAAATTCAGACATTTAAAGCAGACTTCTGAGAAATTTTATACTTCAGATTCATATATTGGGGACATTAATAATAATTTACTTCCTTTTGCTCAAGCGTATAAGCTTGCAAGTAGTGAAATTATTAAACTTATTAATCACTTTGTATTAACCGGGACTGTTTCGATTCAAAAAGATGGGAAAAATCAAAAACGCCTGCTTCCAAATATGTATGGGCTGCTTAATATGCCCGAGCAGATAAAAGAAGAGGTTGCTAGTGGTGATAAAGATAAAATGGATAAAATCTTTGAAAAGATTGAGGCTGGACTTTCAAAGTTAGAACTGGGCGACGAATTTTCCACCCCGATGATGGTAATAGTTGACCCAGCAACGTCACTTAAACTAGTAAAACCATACGCAGCAGCACAGGGTGCAGCAAGTAGTTGTGAAAAATGGGAAGATGTTTTAATTCAAACTATTAAGGCTATTAATAATAGAGAAGATGTTTACATTGAAACTTCAAACTTGCTGAAACATAAAATACTCATTTATCCACTAAATTCTGAACTTATTAAATTTAAACCTAGCAAGTATATGCTACCTACACCGAATGAACAAGTTGATAAAGACTCAACCGATGTAGCTCATTCATACATTGATTTTGTTTTAGGCGGTCTACTTGCTACTAGAAAAACTATTTTGCAAGTTAACATAAAGCAAAGTTAAAAGTATAAGGTAAGTGAAAATGAGTGAACAAGAAAGCTTACAAGCACAAGTTGCAGGAGAAGAAGAACTTTTAGTAACAAAACTCCATTCAGAAGTGTTATTGCTATTAGGAATAGACAAATTTGCACTAAGCAGGCAAAATTTTCTACTTCATTTATCCTTACTTCAAGCTATTCTAGTAACACGCGGTATTGATGCCAGTTCACTGACGTATGAACAAATATTTTTACTTACTTTCTACCATATGGGCTGCCAATTAAGAAAACAGGGAGTTGTTCGAGAATTTGAATTTGATAGGATCAAAAAAGAGAAATTCAATGAACTTGAACTTGATTATTATCCTAGTAGCAGTGGAGGCGAAGAAGGCGGCGAGGGGAGTTGTGGCTCAAACAAGAATTTTTGTTCACAACTTGATGCATTTTTAGAAAAACTAAAAAGAGAAACTTCAACGCCATCTTGTGTGGGGGTTGTCTAATGAATGGTGTTAGGAAAAGACTTTCTGATATGTCATTTCGCATGATCAACGTATTTAAGGATCCTAAACCCTTAAAGTTTTATAAAGGTACTGTTGTAAAGCTTGAAAATGATTCTTCTTATCAGAGAGTATTTGATAAAACTAAGTACATTGAATTTGCAGGAGTTATTATTGACATAAAGCCACAAGAACTTGCAATTCTTTATGATTCTGATATGTCTGATATTCAAGGATATTCCAAACTTTACACATATCAAGACCTTAACTATGAACCAAAAGACCGAATATCAATTGCAGATTTAGTTTACTTTGAAATATTTAGTATTGACTCTTCAATAGGATATTTTACTTTGGTTTTAAAGGAATTTATATGGACAAACTAGAATTTAAAATGGAATTGGAAATTGGGTGGTTTGGTGGTCGTGCAGGTATTGCTAAAATGCATGAAAAAGGGAGTAGCAATTTACCAGCAAGAAAACATTTAACCAAAATTGCTAGTAGTTCTGAGTTTAGAGAATATATCAATAATAGCTATATAAATTCTAAGTTTAATCTTGACCCTAAATCGGGAATGGAGGCTATTGGACAAGCTTTTATAAGATACTATGAAAATTATCTACTATCAGCACAAGTCACTCCAGCCTTAAAGGCTAATACAATCAAAAGTAAGTTTAAAAGGGGTAGTAACACTGCAGCAATTCCACTTGTTGATACAGCCAAAATGTTATCAGAGATTACTTATAAGGTAACACTTGAATGATTTTCACTTTAGATATGGTATTAAATCATTTAACCCAAATATTTAAAGGGTTTAAGGCATATGCAACTGAAAATAATTTTGAGTGCGATATCATAAATACCTACAATCATCCATATCTTTCAAAAATCACAGCTGCTAGCTCAAATATAATAGCATTGAAATTTGATGGTACAGAAAATCTATTTGATCATAATTATAGAGCCGGTGTATTTTATGAAAATGCTTTGGAATTTAGTATAAATTTTCAAATATATATTATTGCAATAGTGTTAAACGCCAAAGACTTTGACGCTAATTCACGCATGTTAATGCTTTATAGTATGCTTAGTGACTTTCTACACAATAAAGCTCATAAGTATAATTTGCCCAGTCTACAACCCGACTATATTAATAAAATTAACTTCTACATTTACCCAACATCTAATATGCAAACAGTTGGACTGATTAATTTAGGCACAAAATATAGCAACCATGCATACAGTGCATCTATAGCATTTAATGCTAGTGTAAAAGCAATTGAAATTTTAAAGGAGGAATACGAAATTGCCGCAAGATACAATTAGTGTAAGTTTGCTTGACTCTAGAATTCAAGCTAGTAGGCCTAATTATTATAATCCACTTTTGGTTTACAAAACAGCTAAAATCAAAGTTAATAAAGATGCTGCTAGCTATAAAATATTGAATTTAACCGTTAATAATTATGAAAAACAAATTGAAACTTTAGAAAAAGAGAATGGAAATGGAGAAGATCAGTTTGGAAAAGAAAAAACACTGCTTAAAACTGCAATGTCAAATTTTTTCAATTCAAGCGAAGAATCGTTAAAATCAGCCGATCTTTTCATTTATAAGGATAAGCCTGAAGAGCTAAAAAATTATCTTAAAGTACATAGACACACTTTTGTTGTACTTATTAACACTGAGGGAGATGCGTCAGATGATGGACTTAAAATTTACAAAGATGACTATAATAAATTCAAAAAGCCTTCAACTTTTTTTGTATTCTCGACTAAAGAACAAGAAATAAAAGAACTATTTAAAGATAAAGGCAATACTGAAAAAGAAAGAAATATTGCTGTTTACAGCAACAATAAAGACAATTTACACCTTAAATTTATAAGTCAATATCTCCATCAAGCTAGTATTTTCCATGCTGTAAATCCTTATGGCATGCCGCTGGCTGCTACACCACTTGTTGATGATACTGTAATTGGAAAGTTGCGAACTGCAAAAATCAACTTTTATTCACTTCTTAATGAAACTGGGCTTGATGGTGTACCTGCCTTTAAAGAAGGTGTTGACCTAGCTGGAGGTGCAATAGACGAACAATTTACATACCACTATATAAAAAACGAAGCGATTATTGAGCTTATTAGAATTTGGAACAAAAACAATAGGCAAAATAGCAAATTATCTGCACTACAACTTAGTGGAGCTAGAGACAATGCATATACTTCAGCAATTGAATGTTTACTGAAAAGGTTTGTGGATAGAGGACTGATAATAGAGTATAAAAATTTAAGGCTTACTCTTTCTCCTACGCCACAACTTAAATTAGAACTTAGCGTGAATATTACTTATAACTTTAGCATTAATGCTGTTGCTTTAGTAATTACTACTCAAGATATAGTTGATTATCAAAACAGCTTAAGTGCTTAAAAGGGGGGCTAAAAATGCAATTTTATGATTTAAGAGAAGTTTATTTTTCAATTGGTGGTACGCAGTTACATAGTGGCAAGCTAGAGCTTACAAGCGAACCTACAACAAGAGCAGTGATTAGTAGTGAAGATAAAGGTATGCCTGTAATAAGCTTAAGAGATCCCAAAACAATAACTTATGTTTTCAACATTGAAGTGACACTAGGTAGTCATGACTACATTTTGTTAACTGAACTTTCTGATGAACAGTTTTACAACATGGATGTGAGAAAAGAGGATAAAATGCTTGATTTAGCATTCAATGATAGAATTGCTACCAAAATTATTTCTAACTATGCAATTTTTACTGAAGAGCCTTCAAGAAGTTATTCTGCTGAGGCCGAAAAAGTATCTTTTGAAATTAGGGCTATTAATTGCCAAAAATCTAAACCAAACAACTCTTAAAAGGAGATTCTTATTATGATAATGAGATATAAAATGAAAATTTTAACTAAAAATAAAACTTATGAATATCCGCTGAGAGTACTTCCCGTCTATGAATGGGATAAAGTGCTAGGATTTAATCAAAGTGACGCTGTTTTAAAGCTTAATGAGGTTAAATACTTAAGAGAAATCACAAGCTTAATGATAAGTCCAAAATTTTTAGACGAATTCTATGTGATTTTGGATCAAAATAGAGAATTTATTTCTTATTATAAGGACTATCTTGTTGCAATAATTTACACTGCACAATTTAATACTTTTCATTTAGACAATGATCTAAAAAAGCCCGCTTTAGTATATTTGAGTGAGTATGAAAATAATGTTGGTGATTTTGTTGCTTTTGACTATATTAATGAAAATTTTGATTATGAAAAAGTAGCCACTTCACTTTCATCAAGTACATCAAATTCCAATGAGCTGGTTGCTAAATGAACAAAAGAAATAGAGATATTGATAAAGCTATTGCAAGTCTTGATGAGACTAGAAAAAAATATTTTAACTTGCTTGACGAGATTAAGAACGATAAATACTATTTTCCAGTAATTATGAATATTTGCTCATACGACTCGGTTAAAAAATTGCCTTATGACGAGCTTTTAGAAGTCAATAGACTTGCTGAGATTAAATTAGAAAAAGAATTGTATGAATTAATTTTAAGCAAGTGAGGACTTAGTGAGCGACAAATTCACCATTAAATTTAAAGGTATTCTTGATCATGCTGCAACAAAAAAGGCCATTGAACAAGATATTTCTAAAATGGAAAAATATCTTAAACCTAAAAAATCTAGTTTGGGTAGCACTAAAGATATTGTAAAAAATAATTTGTCGGACAAGAAAAAAGAACTTAGTAGACAATCTAAATTTGAAAGCTTAAGAGAGCGTGTTGAGAAATATAGACTTACACAAACTAAAAAACTTATAAAACAGGGCATGGGGTTTGAGAAAGCTAGAAAAGAGGCTTTCAGAAGATCTTTAATGTCTGATAGAGACAAAAGGCGTCTTGAGTATAAAGAACTTGCAAAAGAATCAAAAGCAAAAAGTAAAATGTTAGCGGCCTCTCAAGGAAAAGGACTTGTTGCCAAAATTGCTATAGGTAGTGCCCTAGGGAATATCATTAGCAACGCTATGAGTAAAGTTGGAGGAGGCCTTTTAGGTTTTGCTAAAAAAGCGGTTGAAGAAGACACCAAAACAAAAAGAACACAACTTCTCAATAAAGCGTTTTATGGTGATCCAAAAGAGAAAGAGGGTCTTTTAAAGATTATTGGCGGAATGAAGGGATTTGAGCGCGACCTAGAAAAAGAAGAATTCTTAAATCAAGCAAGTGTCTTTAAGGGTACTTTAAGGGATTTAGATATGTTAAATGAAACTAATTTGAAAAACGCAGTAGAATTTGCAGCTATGCTTAAATCCAGTGGTGCTATGAGCAGCGAAGATGCAGTAAAGGCTGTTAATAGTGTTCTTGGGGGTGATGGAAGTGAGCTTTTTGATCTATTAAAGAAGTCAGGTGTTGGAGACAAATATATAGAAGATGCCAAAATGGCCTGGCAAAGCGGGGCACAAGTAGATCTAGAGTCTAGAATTACCAAGATGATGGAAATGTTCGAGGATTTTAAATCTTTCGGCCTTACAAAAAAAGTCAATAATGCTGAGAGTATTCAAAGTAATTTGGCCTCAGCTGAGCAAACTCTTCAAAACTTAACCACTACTGTCTTGGACCCATTACTTGACCTCATTAATAAGATAACTAATTACTTTAAAGACTTTGCGTTTGAAACACACATTATTAATCCCATAATTAATGGCATTAAAAGTATTTTTAATCTTAATTATTTCTTTGCAAAATTAAAATCGATGCTACCTGGATGGATGGGCGGAGATGAGGGTGCGGCTCTAAAAAAACTACAAGAAGAAATTCAAAATCAAGACAATGCTAACAGCACACCATAATTTTTACAAAAGGTAATTACTTATGACAAGTAACAAAAAAATTGCTAACAATGCAGCTAACAAAATAGATATTAATAATAAAATTACTAACAATCATGATATTGAAAAGAAAAAAATCAAGGAAAAAATTAATGATATTGAAAAGAAAGAAATCAGGGAGATTACTCGAATAATAAGAGATGTAATAACCCAAATATTTGCCCTTTTCGGAGCAGATAATTTTTTAGTGTTATTTCCTAGAATGGATCTAAAAGGTTTTGGATATATTCCTCAATTGTTTTTTATAAAACCAAAAAATGAACTCATAACACGCACTTATAATACTAGTTGTTCTAAAAGACCAGTTATCAATTATTATGATAGAAAAGCGGAATATGTAAGCTACAATCCGGTAATGACTGGTGAACATATATCATTAAACGGGGGAATACTAACATCCTTATATAAGGATATGATTTCTTTACTCAAAATGACTGTTTTTGGCAATACTATGCTACGCTTTGACGCTCATCTTGTAAAAGAACAACTAGCCAATAGAATACAAGCACAAGTCCCTTTTAGTATATATAGTCCAACTTTTGGCCTTAAAGAATTAGCTGTAATTACAAGTCTTTCGTTTAAAGATACTCCTTTCATTGACGAAGTTGAGGTTAGTTTATCAATAGAAATAGTAAAAACATTTGCATTGGAAAAATATAAAGGATAAAAAATGCTGTTACTACAATATGATTTTAAAATTGAGTTCTACAATGTAGATACATCAAAAAAATCACCTGATGGAATTCCTTTCGCCGAAGAAATTCCTAAAATTATCATCAATACACAAGATGGAATTCATATTGATATTTCCATATCCAACGTGTATTCAAATATTCATACTATAAGTTCCAAACAAGCAAAAGTCGTACTTTGGAATCTTCCCTTAGACTTCACCGACGACATTAAATTTGGAGATATAGTAAAAATATATTATAAGAAATTTGCTCATGAAAAAAATTTTGATTTCATAATGGCAGGAACTTTAGGACCTCCTATGAGCACTGATTATCCGGGTGGGGATTTTAGTGTAGATCTTGATGTTCGTTTATTAACTAAAAGCAATTTCTTCAATCGCGAATTGGCAGGCAAAGAAGGCAAAAACTTTAAAGGCAAAACGGTGAAGGAGGCAATAGAATCTGTATTTCCCAATCGCAATATCCTTAATATGGATGAAAAAGATTGTCTTAAAATTATTGACAAAGATATTTATGCCACAACACCAAAAGAGTTTATTGACAAAATTAAAGGAACATATGTTCATAACGTAATAGCCGATATTGGTACTGGTTTACGGGGATATGAATGCTATCTGATATTTACTAATTATATAAAAAAGGGGGAAAATGTCCACTACGAGGCATTAGAAGACTATGGGCTTGAATTTATACCACAACAAGAAATTACTTTGGGCACAACACTCAAAAAAAATCTTATATTTTGGAACGCAAAAACATTTTTCACACATAAGTTAAATGTTGGAGATAAAGTCTCATTTATTGATGGACTAGGGAAAATGATAAAAACCACTATAAAAGAAACAAGTGCAAGGCTTAGCAATACAGGAGAGTGTTCATTAATATTAAAGTTAGAAGATGATTCTAATACAAAACGTAAAAAATAAAGGGGACTAGAATTAGAATGAATGAAGACTATGAAATTTACAGAATGAATCAACGCCTTTATGGCCAGGCATTGGCTCAAGAAGACCTTAAAAATTGGATTTATTCAAACATTTTTATAATTAAAATTGGCACTGTAAAGGAGTTTAAACATCAAACTCAAGAAGCTATTGTTACAATACCCGAATTTGAAGATTTAGAAATTCACACAAAAAATATCTCTAATATCAGTTTAGAACTATCAAAAGGTGATTGCGTTTTACTACTTCAATCAAGCATTAATATTTTTGATAAAAATAACGATATTCACTTTGACAAACATCATTTTTATATACTTAGTGCAATTAGCCCAAAGACTTTAAATCTAATCTCTGATACTGTTAAAATTAGAGCGAATAATAAAATTGAAATAGCAAACCAAACAACTAGCTTAAAAAAAATTCTAGATAATATTGTTAGTGCTATCAATGGTATAAAAATTATAGGGGACTCAGTAATTGACGAATCAAGCTTAAAAATAGCAACCGCTCAAATTAATTCTGATATTAATAGTTTGTTTAAGTAATTTTTGCTAAATATGGTATAATTACTAGTATGGATTTAAGATTAGGCAATAATTTTGAATTGGTATTTAATAACGATTTATCACTTGTTGATGGAATTGATGAACAAAAACAAAGATTTTTGATATTTTTAAAAACCTTAAGGGGTAGTTTAAGCTATGCTCCTCATTGGGGACTGGACTATTTCTTGCTTTTAAAGCTGTTAAAAATTAACAATCTTCACGCTGTAAAAAATTATTTTCATGAAATATCTAAAGAGCTTAACTTAGATTTAATAAATATTTCAACTACTATACAAGACAACAAAGCACATATATCCTTTTTTTTCTCGGGCGATGTTTTAAATATGGAGTTTAATTTATGAGCATAGTTTTTGATTCTGATTTTGGCATTTTAAAACGTACAATTAAGGATATTGTAAGAGCTAAAAGAGAATATTTGCGTGTAAATTATGGTATTAATATTGACGACAATCAAAGCTCAATTTATAACATTATTGCGTCTTCTTTGGCATTAATTGAAGAAGAAATAATTAATGAGCTCAATCTCTTTTTTTCTAAAATGAAACCTGGTGGTACTTATTGGGCTGCTATTGAAGAACACATTTCTTCTAAAAGCACAACTTACAGTGCTGTTCGCAATGCTTTACTTAATCTTGATGGGATTGAGTACACTAATATTAAAAGTGCAGCTGGTAAAGCCAACATATATCTAATTCTAAAGGAAACTTTACTAGACACTAGTAAATCTAATATTAATAGTCCTGAATTTAAAGCAAAACTTTGGGAAACATTATATCTAACAACTCCTAGTGGTACTTTACTTGAGGGAGACATAGAAATTGATGGTCTCAATTCAACTGGACAACGTAAATCCTATAAAATATCACTAGGGAAAAGAAAATATGTTTACATGAAAGTAAAGTATAAACTTGACCTTAAAAACTATCTCTACTTAAACATAGACTCTCAAATTAGGGACATTTATTCTAGGATTATTTCAAATAACTATTCTGATATGGGAATTAGCTTTGAATATCAAGACTTTTTTGCTCCAGTTAATGAAGTTAAAGGAATTAAGTTTATGGAAATAAGTGCTTGTATTAAAGATACAGACACTGAGAGTATTACAAAAATTGGTGATAGCGATTTTAAAAAAAATCAAGATATTGCCATTAATGATGACACAATGCTACTTTTCAATATGACAGATAGATTGCTTATTGATATTGGATAGTTAACAAATATGAAAATACCCAATCTTTTCAAAAACACCGAAATTCATAAATTTATACGTACAGAAACAGAATATGCACAAGCATTGCTTAATGAACTTAAGTCCCTTAATTCCAACTTCATATCCATTAATGTAATAGAAAATATAAAATCAAGATATATTGCAATATGGATATCTCAAGTTTTATCTATCTTTTATGCAAAAACTCAAACTTTACAAAGTATTACAAGCAATATTAATAGTGTTATTTTTGCTTTACGTCATATTGGCACTGACGAGTCATTTAGACTGATTTTCAAGACCTTTTTAAATGTGGACATTGAAGTTACTACTCCTGAAGCTGGGGTTATTGATATCTCTTTAAAAGGGGTAATAAAAACAAACTTTACTACATTTATTTCGCCTAGCACTAAGAAAGGAAAACGACTAAAAAAGATAATTCTTAGAGAAAAGAAGCCGGGATATGCTGCATCTAAAAAGGCTTTAGTATTCAACTCACTTCCTAAGGGCTATGATCATTCAATTTATGCTTTTATTAAGAGAATTATTCCTATTGGTAGAGTTCTCAAAATTAATAATACAGATGGTAACAATATTATAACTTTTAACAACTAAGGAGGTTTTATGGCTGATGATCAAGAAAAATTACTAATTGATGAAGAAGAAACGGTTCAAATAAAAGATTTAAATAAGGTTACGACCGTTAACGATACTGATCTTTTACTGCTTGATGATGGAGCTGCAAGCAGTAATGCTATCACCTTTAAAAACTTTTTAGATGCTTCTAAAGACAAAATATTTAAAGGAGAGGGATTAGACTATTTTAAGCAGATAATTAAGTCTACAATTGCCGAAGAACTTGCAGCTGATAAAGATTTTGTAGAAAAAATTTATGCTAAAATAACGGACAAATTAATTAACAACGATTCTACTAATATTTCTAACCTTTTTAGTAAAATTAAATCACGCCTTACAGATAGCATATCATCAGCCACTTTATCTAGAAGTGATCATCTTTTGATAATGCCTTCATCAGATACTATTCAAAAAACACCCGTTCCTAAACATATACTTGGAGTACCATCAAATCTTGCTTATGGCAGCATAACTAGAAGTACTACACTTTATCCTTCTGACTATGAGAATAACGCGATATTTATTAATATGGAAGACAATGATGATGTAACTCTTATTTTTTCTAAAAGTTACGATAATTCTCCCGTTTATCTTGATATTGAAATTCAAGTAAAAATCAATGATAATAGGATGCAGAAAAAATCATTAAAACTTCAGTATTCTGATGAAACTACATACAATAGGGTTTATGAAATTGCGGGCCCCCGCGGACTATTCACCAGAATTCCCATTTATAAAGGATGGTATGTCCAAAAAAGAGCCTCCTTGTATGGAGATCCAGTCCCAGATCTTTTAAAACTGTAAACTTTTTAGCAAAAATTATGATTTTGGTATATAATATACGTATAAAAATAAAAAATTAAAATGAAGGATTAAAAAATGGATACTATTAAATTAACCGAACTTCTTATCAATTTAAACGAAATTAAACTTATAGCGGTAATGATTTTTGTAACAGTGCTGGTTTTAGGAGTATTAATTCTTCTCAAGCCTTTACTAAAAGACATATTGACTATTGTAATAGGCAAGATTTTTAAGAATGGTAATGGTAATGGCAAAAATCACATTAAAAAAAGAGATTAACTTATGAAATTATCCAAAGATAATGTTGAGCTTGGACTTACGTCTTTATCAACCCTTATTGATATATTTTCTAAATTTGAAGATGAATTTGATGAAATTGCACATAAAGGATTCTTTTTGGTTTATGAGCTGTATTCTCATTATAAATTAATCTATACAGCAAATATGGAAAGACTTGAGAGTGCATTAACCCCAGCAATAAATAAAGCACTCGCTCCATTAAATGAAAAAATCAATCAATGCATTGACTTAGTTAATTCTGATGAAAAAAATCTCAAAATATCTAATGATCTGAAATTCAATCAGGAAGGAAAACCTATCTATAAGGAAAGAACAAATAATGCAAAATAACACTATTGGTTTAGGACTTAATTTACTATCCAGCTTAACTAACATAGCTAAAACTGATACAAACATAGATCATAATTACATTAATACTTTTAGTAAAGTAATAGATTTTTTCTACAAAACATATATAAGCACACTAAAATCTATGGAAACAGCTGAGTCAACTAAAATATTTGAAGAAATAAAAGACATTTTAAAATACAATATTGAGATAATAGAGGCTATCTCTTATGACAAAAATAAAAAAATTATCACTTCACTTAAAGCAAAACGCAACAAAATTATGAAAGAATACATCAAAATGCTTAAAAGGAGTGAAAATGCTTAAAAGATTGCATTGTTTACTAATTGTTTTGTTGTTATGTTGCACCACTATTGCTAACCTACCAGAAGAACCAAAACCGCCAATTATTCCAACGCTAAAATCTTTAGCTAAATATGAAACACAACTTTCAGAATATGTTATGTATCTTGTAACATTTTTAGCTAAAACAAAAGTGAAAGTTAATGACCCCAATTATCCAGAATATCCTTATCCAGACTTATCAACACTAAAAGACGAACACTCTATACCTGCGGTAAAACATAACATCAAGATATATTTAGAGTACATTAAAAAAGCAAAACCAATAGCGGAAAAAGTATATCATCAATATTCGAAGTTAAAAATGTAAATTACAAAAAGGTTTTTCTTGCAAGAAATTCTAATTTATGATCAAATCGGCTTTTGCAACAAAAGAAAAATCTAGATATTAGATTGACGCAGATTTAATATCTAGATTTTAACATTTTCAACAGGAATATTTGCTAATTAATTAGTGCCCTCTTCGAGGAACTTTATTACTTTGTCTATCTGTTCTACAGCGTTTTTAGACATTTTATCCCCATTACCAGAAGTATTGCTTCCAAGAAGTGGTACAGTTACTCCAACTAATTTTGCTTCTGACCATATTTTTCTTTTTGAAATATCCTGATCCTTGTCAGTAATGTTTTCAATGGTATTTTTAGCTGCTTTTAACGCTGCTAATTTGGCCGCTAATTTATCCTGAAAGGAATTTTGCAAATTTAATAGTTTTTCTTTAAGCTCCGCATTGCCTATATCTTTTAAATTTTCTTTTAATTCATTTATTTTGTCTTTATAATCTTTAAATTTGCCTCCAGAAGAATCATTTACAAGAGCTAAAACATCCTCCATTAATGAATCTATTTCTTTCTTTTCTTCTACATATGCTTTACAAGCCATTACAAATAACATTGCTGCAAAAAATAATTTAAATATGTTTTTATTTCTCATTAGTTACTCCTATATTCAATAATAATGAGATAAAAGCTAGCACAACATTTGAAAAATATAAATCTCTCAATTAATATTTTTAAAGATTTTTAAAAATAAGCTCTATAATTACAAGAATAAATTTTATTTTTACTCAACATATTGTACTGGAGATAAGGAAAGGAAATAACAATGAAAATCATCAACATATTATTTTGTTTATTTTTACTACTACTAAATAGCTGCAATTCTAATGATAATGACACTTTAAAAAACAATGCACAACAAACAAAAAGCAGGGGAAAGCGTGATTTAACCCAAAAAGAAGCAACACCAGAAAAACCTAAATCTAAAGAAGAACTACTTAGAGAAAAGCTATCTGAAGACCAGAAAACACACCTTGACTGGTTAAAAGAAGCTCTGGGTAATGATGGAGAATTTGATAAATTTTTAGGATATGATGAAAGTAAAATAAAAACAGCACTTGATCATATAAAAAGTGAACTTGATAAATGTAATGGAAATGATGCAGACCAACAAAAAACCACTTTCAAACAAACAGTTCAAGGAGCTCTTAGTGGGGGGATAGATGGATTTGGTTCAAATAATGCAGTTACTACCTGCGGCAATGGGTCCTAATAGTTAACAGCCCCCATATTGGGGGCTTTAATCTTGCTATGCTGCAAATATCTCATCAAACCGTTCGTATTCTTTTAAGATACTAAAGAATATTAATGGACTAGGGCCATAAATAGGCCTCTTAAGCCCCATAAACCTTTCAAAATCTTGTAAATCCTTTAATCTATTATTTTTCTTGAAATAGTTTTTTATAATCTCGGCCCAATAGTTTATGCTTTTAAAATCACTATTTTTCTCAAAATACGAGATTAAATCAGATTCAATTTTCTTGATATCATCAAAATTATTGGGGTCTATATTCTGAATAAAGCTTATTTTTTGAATAATTGAGTTTATATTATCTTTTGTTGTAGGGCTATTTACCCAGTCTTTTATATTAGACAAAGCTTCTTTAAAAACACCGTAATAATAAAGCCTATCTTTTTTTTGTTCTTGCTTAATATCTCTTTTCTGGTTTTGAATAGTGTTATTTTTTTGAATTTGATTAATCTCTTGTTTTTGTTCTCTTTTTTGTTCTTGCTTTTGATTAACACTAACTTGCTTGCTAGGCATAGAATTTTCGTTTTCGTGGTTATTGTAAATAGGAGCTGCATCAGTATCTATTTCACTTTCTATACCAAGAGCTGCAACTAAAGCATACCTTTTGACATAAGTAATGCCTGAACCAAACATCTGATACACTGTATTTGTAACTTTAGACCCATTTTCATTGTTCCATTGTAAATTTTCTGTAGGAATTCGCGTATCAAAAGAAAATTCATATCCAGTACTTGTACTGTAGAATGTAGTCCTAATATAATCAACTATGCCATATTGACCCTCTATAGAAATTGGATATTGCTCAATATCAAGCTCCAAATTGTGCTTTTTAATAACATTTTTAATTTCTCTAACTATTTCATTGAAATTTTGATATTTATATCCATATCCTTTAAGACTTTTGTCAATCCCTGGTAAATTCATTTTTAGGGTTTTCATATCTTTTCGGAAGCTTATTTTTGCTTGAATATTATTTTGTATTTCTTGATTATTGTTTGAAAGATTTTCCATCTTTTTACTCCTATGGTTATTTATAAAAATAAGTATATAGCAAAAACTATTTTTGCCAACTTTTTTACAAAAAATTTTACAAAAAAATAGGGCTTAGCTAAATTCTCTATTATCTACTAAAGAAATTAGTTAAGCCCGTGCTAAAAATTTTTTTGCAAATTACCATAGGTAGTCAAAACTGAAAAATGTTTAAATAACTACGCTGTTTGTAGTGTAGCCCAATTTTAAATTAAAATCAATTTATATTTTCACTGAATTAAAAATTTCTATATTAATTTAACAAAATTAATAATTAAAATTTAATATTTTTTTAGAAAAGTATTTACTTTTAAATCAAAATTTTGCATTATAATAATTAATTATTAATTACCATAGGAGAAAAAACATGAAAGGTTTTTCAAATACCACAAAAAATCCCACTTGCCACAACAAACACCAACACAAGTTAATATATCTAGCTTCAACACTAGATTTTCTAAACAAAAAAGATAAGAAATACACACAACAAAACATACTCTATTACTATAATGAAAATCTAAAAAGAAATGGTCTAGCTCCCACTACTCTAAGAACAATGCAAAATTATCTTTACAAATTAGAAAAAGTATTAAAAGTCACAACTAATTACTACCAACATATGGGTGTAAATTGTGGAACTGAAATTTACTATAAGCTAAAGTATCCTAAAAAAGAATGTTACCAGAAAATCAACAAGTACTTTAAAGAACGAAAAAACTCTAGATTTAAATCTAGAGTTAATAACCATTTTAAAGACAATGTTTCCAAAAATAGTAGTGTAAATTCAGTGGAGTGTTTAAGTAATAAAAATAATATAAAAGAAGAAAGAAAGATTAACGAAATAGAAAAATATCAAGTAATAAAGTACTTCAACAAAAGTAACTTCTTATGTAAAGAAATTCTTCCATTTTTATTAACATTAAATGTTGATAAAGATACTATGATTAAAATAATCAAAAACATAAAAAGAGTTGAAAATAAATTGCTAAAAAACACAAATTTAAATAAATCTTGCTTTAAAGAAAAGCAAGAGAAACTAAAGAAAATTCTAAATAACACTCAGAAAGAATTCGAACAAAATGGATATAATCCCGAACAATTAAAGACAAATTTACAAAAAGTATACGAAAATTACAAATTTAAGCCCCACTTTATTATTGAAAGGCATAAATATAACGATTTAAACAACATAAAACGTAAATTAGAAAAGGCGATTGAAAGGGAAAAGCAAAATTCTCAACAAAATTATCAAAATTTAAAGGAAAATATTTTCAATATCCTTATTGAACAACTAAAAAAAGAAACAAATATTGAAATTCTAAAGCCAATTATCAAAAAATATTTGAATAACCAAAAGAAAATAGAATACAATAAAGTATTTGGTATATATCATCTTGAATTATCAGAAATAATAAAAAATGAAAAAAATTCTTTAACCACAGAAGAATTTAGCATAAAGGCCGTATGAGGATTTAACATGGAAAATGCACCAGAACCTATTGAAACTGTAAAAAAGGGTAAATGTAAGGTTGAATGCCAAAATAAAGAACGTTTTATTTTGATTGAAAAAGAAAATGGTAAAGCAATGTACCATACAAAAATAATGATGGACATTTATAAATTTGGAGTTTATGAGAAAAAACACGAATTTAGATTATCATTGAGGGCCTTATTTAACGGGGAAAGAATTGTTGAAGAAACTCATTTATACCCAATTAAAGAAGGAGATAAGTTCATTGGTATTTTTTATGGCTACAGAAAACCAATTAAAAAGCCGTTAATAAAGTATCAAATAAATGGGACTAAAAAAGCATATGCATTAGCAAGGGCATATTATATGGAATTTAGATTTAAAGCAGGAAGTGTTTTTTGCTATTTTAAAGGGCTATATCGATTATTAGATAAAAAAAGAACAAATAATCACTACAACAAAGTTTTATTTAGTATGTTTACAGATTTAGAACAACAAGTATATAAATTTTATGGGAAAAAATACCCGGAGCAAGGACCGTTAATAAAATGGATACTAAAAAACCTAAAATAATAACAATAGCGTCAATTAAGGGCGGTGTTGGCAAAAGCACAAGTGCAATAATTTTAGCAACGCTATTATCAAAAGACAACAAAGTACTTTTAATTGATATGGATACACAGGCTTCAGTTACTAGTTATTTTTATAAAACATTAGTAGAAAGTGAATTTGATTTACTTGAAAAAAATATATATGAAGTTTTAAAAGGAAATCAATTAATAAATGATGCAATTATCAATGTTGATCATAATTTTGATTTGTTGCCAAGTTACTTAAGCTTGCACACTTTTAGTGAAGAGCCCTTGCCTTATAAGGAACATAGGTTAAAGGATAGCTTTAAATATTTAAAATTTAAATATAATTTTATTATACTTGATACTAATCCCCATTTAGATTCTACGTTATCCAATGCTTTAGTTGTTAGTAAACATGTTATAGTTCCAATGACTGCAGAAAAGTGGACTATTGAGAGTTTGCAACTATTAGAGTTTTTTACGGATAAATTAAAGTTAAAACCCAAAGTATTTTTATTTGTAACAAAATTTAAAAAAAATAAAACTCATAAAGATTTATTAGAAATGTTGCAAAAAAAAGAAAAGTTTTTGGGGATAATATCAGAACGTGAGGATTTAAATAGGAGAATAGCAAAAAATGATAGATTTGATTTAGATAAAGATTATATAAAGGAGTATGTAAACGTTTTAAATAATTTTATTTTGAAAATATGAAATTTGTCCGATAGTTGGATGAATTTTTTTAACAAAAAGGATAGGAGATTAATTATGGACGTGGGAATAAAAATAAACGATAGGGTAATATCAAAAAAGGAAATAAAAAAAGAATTAAGCAATAAAGATGAAATATTAAAGCATTATAATTTGTTGAAGGAGCGCTTGAAATCTAATTTTCAAAAAGAAATCTATAATAAGATAGAGAGTATGAAAATTTTAAAAGAAATAAAAGATAATGAATACTATAAACTTGATGGTTATAAAAGTTTTGATGCTTTTATAAAAGATTATAAGTTAGCCAAAAGTCAAACTTATGAATATTTGAAGATAGCATCAGCTATAGAAAATGGCGTAATAGAAGAACTTTTTTTATTAGAAAATGGAATTAAAGAAACTATAATCTTTTTAAGAAATAGTAATTCAGATACGGTTAAAAAATCAAAACAAAATCCAATAAAACCATTAAGATTTCAACTTAAAAGCAAAGAAAGTTATGATTTTTACAAAAGTAATGCTAAATTCACGGGATTTTTATTAGATGAACTTTTTGAAAGTCAAAAAGATTTGATTAATAAATTCTTAAGAAGATATAAGCAATTAAAAGGATAGTAAAGGTATTTTATGACTAATTTAGCGTACAAAACGTATAACATAGAAAGCATAAAAAATGAGTTTTTAAACATAGGATTTAGTGAAGAGGCAATAGATTTTGTTTTGCTTCATAATGAAAATTACAGCTTTGAGGTTTTAAAAGAAAAATTGATTAATGTAGAGAAGAATTTGCAAAAAGATATATCTAGTTTGGACATTAAGATAGATACTGTAGAAAAGAATTTACAAAAGGATATATCTAATTTAGACATTAAGATTGATGCCGTGGAAAAGAATTTACAAAAGGATATATCTAATTTAGACATCAAGATTGATAATGTAGAAAAGAATTTGAAAAAAGATATATCTAGTTTAGATACTAAGATTGATGTTGTAGAGAAGAATTTAAATCTAAAAATAGATTTTGTAGAAAAGAGTTTAAATGCCAAAATAGATAGTTTAGACGTTAAAATAGATAATGTAAATAATAAAGTAGATTATATTAAAAGTGAACTTATTGCCAAGATAGATAGTGTAGAAAAAGGGTTAAACGAAAAACTTAATACAGGAAATAGGCTAATACATTTTATGATATTAACAGCAGCGATTCTAGGCCCAGTTTTAAATGCCCTATTTATGAGATATTTACAATATATCAAATAATGATGTAATGCATAATTTGCTTTTTTCAAATAGTTTATTATCAATTAAAGCTTATTTAAGCTTTTAAATAAAGTAACTTAAATAAGTTCTTTTATTTTAATAAATACAAATTGATTTTAATTCTAAATTGAACTGAATTTAATTGTTTAGTGAGTTCACCTAAAATAAATTAAGCTAAGCCCGCGGCTTTATTAAGCTCTTTAACATGAGAATTTAATAAAGCTTTTATTTATTATAATAATTTCTGTAAAAAGCCTGACAAAAATAGTTTTTGTTATACATATGTATATGTATAGCTAAAAAAATATATTGCTATCAAAAAAATCCAATTAAGTTGGGTTTAGCTAAGTTCTTTAACAAGAGAATTTAGCTAAGCCCTATTTTTTTGTAAAATTTTTTGTAAAAAAGTTGGCAAAAATAGTTTTTGCTATATACTTATTTTTATAAATAACCATAGGAGTAAAAAGATGGAAAATCTTTCAAACAATAATAATCCACAAGAAAATATTCAAGGAGAGCTCAAAATGATAAGTGTTAATCAACAAAGTTTTACTGGTTGTGAAATAATTGAGGAAAAATCTTCTCCCATTAAAGAAAAAAGTAAATTAAGTAAGATAGGTAAGAAATTGCCAGGAATAAGCAGTCAAGAATGTTTTAGATTTAATCGAAATATTGATTTTAGTGTGCAAAGAAACAAACTTGATAAATACGGTGCTAGTGAAGTAGGCAATATTCTTGTTGGAGGTGCTGGACTTAAAGATTTAATGATAAACAGAGTGCTTAAATATTTTAGAATGAGCCTACCTTTTGAAGAGAATTTGTATATGCTCAAGGGCAAAGAATTAGAGAATTTAGGATTTAGAGAATTTGTTAAAGCACATGGTGATAATATTGATATTTTGTATAAAAACAAATATGCTAACGGTGTTGATAAGTATAATTATTTCAAAAAAATGGGCAGTTCAGAAACTTTAGTGGGCTCAACAATTGATGGCTGGTTTATTAATAATAATGGCGATTTAGAACTATTAGAGATTAAAAGTAGCGACTCTAATTATATGAGTAGTGCTATTGCTGAGTACAATAAAAATGGCAATTTTTTAAGTAGTAAATATTTTTTCAAATATTATATACAAGCACAAATGCAGCTAGCATGCACTGGGCTTGAGTATTGTAATTTGTTCTTTTTAATAGATGCTGCACCAATTAACTGTAAGATTAAAAGAGATGAGGCCTTAATATCAAAAGTGTTTGAATTTGTTAATAAATGTGAATTAGAAATTATAAATTTAAAAAAAGATATTTATAGTAACTATAGAGAGGAATACTTAATGGCACATAATTTTAACGAGGATACGTTTATAAAACTTGTTGAAGATTTAGTAGAAAGGAGTGATTTTTATAGTTCTGGAGTTGAGTTTGATTGGGCAAGAGAATTTATAGAATATGTTGATTGTGCAGACCTTGAAATTAAGGATAATCAATCTGCTGAAAATCTTGCGTATGATTTAATGGAGATTGATAGTCTACAAAAAGAATTAAATAGAATCCAAAACGAAAATAAAAAAAGAGAAAAGCCCATTAAAGATAGGTTGAAGATGCTAATTTACAATATTACAAATACATATCCACTAATTGAGCAGTTAAATTATAAATTTGGAGAGTTTGTGTTTACTCTTGACTCTAAGAAAAGGGCAATATCAGATAGATTGAAGGGACTGCTACCAACAAGTGGTACAGTATTTTTCCCTAGCAATATAGCATTTACAAATAGTGTTAGTGTCCCCATGTGAATGGGTGCACTAAAAAATTAAAAAAATAAATTTAATATAGGAGGATTAATTAATGCTTATTAATAAAATAAAACAAGATAATAGAACTTTAAGACCAGAGATACAAAAATGGGGTTGTTACTTTTTGTGTCTGCATTATTATACAAGTCTATTTAAGCAATGTGAATTTAATGTTTATGAGATAAATGCAGCGTATTATAGATTTATAGGACTTGGTTACATTAAGAGTAATTGTTTTATTATAAATCCATGTATGATACTTAATTACTACGGAATTAGAAGCAGCGTGAGATATGAGTCTTTAAATTATTTGGGTGCAGCAAATGAATTTGAAATAAGTGAAGTTAAAATCGATAAGGTTAATGGATATCACTTTATAGCAACAAAGAATAAAGAAATATTATATGATTCACTTGATTTAAAGCCACGTGGGAAAATATTTAAAGTAACTTCAAAGCGTATATTTAAACTGAAATAGCTTTACTAAAGTTTAAGGTTATTTTTCATGCATTTATAAGCGTGAATTTTATTAGCAGCAGAGAGGCCGTAGATATTATCAATTTCGGAAGTTGAATGATATTTCATAAGTTCTTTAATTTGGAAAGAATTATAACCATTAGATTTTAAATATGAAATAAACAAATTTCTAAATAAATGGAGAGATTTATTGGCACGAAATCCTGATTTTTTGAGAAGATTTTTAAATTTTCTAGAAATATTGATAATATCAATTTGGTTATCTTTAAATTTATGTTTGGTTTTTTGGAAAAGATAAGTACGCCGTGAGTCAAGATTTTTTTCGTTAAAATAATTTTCGTGAGCTTTTTGAATAGCCTCAAATTCTTCAGATTTGATGACAATTTCTCTAATACAAGTGACATTTCTTTTTTTAGCTATATTAACTTTTATATTGTAAAAAGTTTCTCCAGTTTTGTTTAATAGAGGAGTAATATCTTGCATTTTTACTTTTTGAATTTCGGCCCCCCTACACCCACTTATTGCGAGTAGATGTAGAAACCAACCAGAAATAGGGTCAATTTTTTTTAATATTTTAACGCATTTTTCAATTATTTTGATAGCTTTTGGGGTCAAATAAAACTTAGGAGTTGGTTTTGAAGCTTTTTTAGTAGGCTTAGAAGAAATTTTTAGTGAATTTTTAAGAATTTTATTTTCATTTAGCACATTTTGATAATCTTGAAATAGTTTGAGCATAAAATCCATGTTGAAATTATTTAAATTAAAATAATTATTAGTGTTCATAAAATCCTCTCCTTGAAGGTGTTACTTTTAAATTAAGTAAAAGTAATAAAAATAGATAAAAATAGTAATTTATATTGTACCAAAAACGAAAAATTTTAGTCAAATTTTGTGAGTTCTCATTGCATGAGAAATTTGGGTTGTAGGGAGGCTGTTATAAATAGAATGGGCATTTTCTGAGGGTGTCGGCTAAGAAAGACTACATACTTTAGCTAATATATAGCAAAGACTTTGAAATTTAATTTGTATGTGTTTTATAGTCTTTTGTAATGAGTAGTGCATTTGCAATGGAGAGATTTTGGGGAGTTGTTTAAAATTACATTTGCGTTTTGTTAAAATGTAACAGCTGAATGTAACAAAATTATATATTTAAATCTTTGAAATATTGCATTTATTATGTATTGTGGTATGATTAGGACTTATGGAGAAATTTATGAATAAGAAAATGAAAATGTTTATTATTTGTGCTGTTTTTATACTTATAGGTGCTTGCAAGATTCATACTTCATATGATGAGCAAAGCAATGGAGAGGTAAAGGTCAAAAAAATAGAATTCTCTGAATTTACTGTAAAAATTAAAAATAAGAATAATAGTAATAACTGGGCAGACTTAGGAGATTTAGTTGTAAGAAAAGAAAAAGATGGTATTGAAACGGGTTTAAACGCTGGGGGACATTCGGCTACATTCTTTTCATTAGAAGAGGAAGAAATTAATAACTTTATAAAAGCAATGACTGAAGGTGGATCATTTAAAACTAGTTTGTATTATGGATATAATGACGAAGAAAGTGATAAAAATGTCATTAAGAATAAAGAGATAAAAACAAAGATAGAAAAAATTAATGATACTGAATATATTACATTTTTAGGAGATAAAATTAATAACAGTGCGGGGGGAGACAAAATAGCTGAATATGCAATATCACTAGAAGAGCTTAAAAGAAATTTAAAATAGAAGTTAGAAATATAGGAGAGAGCGTATATGAATAAAAAAACAATTATTATTTGTGCAGTTTTTGCGCTGATACTTTCTTGTAAGAATTATGCAATTAAAGATTTAGAACAAAATGCAAAAGGGAAAATTAAAGGATTTATAGATAAGGCTTTGGATCCAGCAAAAGATAAAATTACTTCAAGTAGTTCAAAAGTAGATGAATTAGCAAGAAAATTACAAGAAGAAGATAAAATAAAGGGTGTAGAAGAAAACAATAAAGATGAATTAATGCAGGGTGATGATCCTAATAGTGGTGTAATAAATTCGTCACCAGTATTGCCAGAAAATAGTCAAGATAATACACCAATATTAAAAGCAGCGGAACAAAGTGATGGTCAACAAGAAGAGAAAGTGAAAAAAGTAGAAGAATCCGAAGCTAAAGTTGAGGGAAAAGAAGAAAAACAAGAGAATACAGAAGAACGAAACAAACAAGAATTAGCTAAACAAGAAGAAGAACAACAAAAACGAAAAGCAGAACAAGAAAAACAAAAAAGAGAAGAAGAGCAAGAAAGACAAAAAAGAGAAGAAGAGCAAGAAAGAAAAGCTAAGGCAGAAAAAGAAGCTAAAGAAAAAGCAGAAAGACAAAAACAAGAAGAACAACAAAAACGAAAAGCAGAAAAAGAAAGAGAAGAACAACGAAAAGAGGCAGAAAAAAGGCAAGTTGATAACGAAATTAGAACACTTACAGGCAAAATAGATGAAATCAATAGAAATATTGATGTTATAAAAGAGCAAACTAGTGTGGGGGCACAAGGTGTTATAGATAGAATTACAGGGCCTGTATATGATGATTTTACTGATGGGAATAAAGCTATATACAAAACTTGGGGGGATTTGGAAGATGATAACGACGAAGGATTAGGAAAGCTATTAAAAGAATTGAGTGATACTAGACATAATTTAAGAACCAAATTAAATGAGGGTAATAAAGCATATATTATTGATACTAGAAGCACTGAACCCCAATTAAAAGAAAATGTAAGTGTTAGCGAAATTAAATCAGACTTAGATGAACTAAAATCAAAATTAGAAGAAGTTAAAGAATATCTTGAAGATAAAGATAATTTTGAAGAAATTAAAGAATACGTTGCTGGTAGTGAGGATAATTATGATGAAGAAGATTAATTTTAGATATAACTAAATTTTGTATACACAAAATAACAACTAGTAAAAAAATGACTAGTTGTTATTTTTTTGTAGATTTCATTGTTATAAATATAGAAATGTTTTCTATCAAAACTTTCATTCAAAAAATGCCAAAAACTATTGCTCAAAATATTGTTTATTTATATACTCTCTAGAGTTATGATGAATATAAATGAGATTTCAGATTTTTATGATAATTTATATAAGAGAACAAAAAAAGAAATAGATAAACTTATAAACAAGCTCTATTTAACTAGCCAAATAACTCTAAAGCAAAAAAGACAAATATACAGTGCTGTTGAAAAAATGCAAAAGTACGTAATAAAAACCGGAAAAAGTGTTTTTTTAGAATCGGAAAAAGAATTTGTTAAAGACACTTTGAAAAGAAAAAATCTAACAAAAAAATTTCAAAGTTTCAAAGTTGATTTTAGCTACAAGGAAGGAATGCTAGAAAAATGTTTAGAAAGATTAGGAGAAGATAAATCTATCGAATTTTTGATTTTTGTTTGCCAAATTCTTAATGGGATAAGAGAAAAAGTATCAGAATTAGACTTTCAAATAGATGCGATTAAAGAATTTAGAGATATTTTATTTTTGAGTATACACTATTATGATAAAAGACTTTTCACCAGTAAGAATCTTATGAATGAAATGAAATACTTTTTCGAAAAAGTAGAGTTAATTTATAGTTATATGCAATAAATTAGTGAACTGCTATTTCTAAATCAAAAATTATAGAAATAGCAGCGAACTAAATCAATAAAAGCTAACAGATATTCCCTGTTAAATATCAAGAAGTTATCAGTTTATGTTAACAATTAACAAATTGCTTTACTATTTAGAGTAACAAATTGTTACTTTTGTTATTTTAGAGGATTTTTTTGAAAAAAGTTAAAAGATCTTTTGATGATTATGTTGCATATTTTAGAGAAGGATCGTTAAGTGATGTAGAAATAGCGAAGAAATTAGGAGTTTCTAAAGTAAATGTGTGGAGAATGAGACAAAAGTGGGAAAGTGGAGAAAGTGTTGTTAACGGGGACTCTAGAGTAACAATTAGTGAAGATACTTTTGAACACCTTTTGTCGCAAACCTTTAGATCAGAAGTTAACGCTAGGAAAGTTAGAAGCGAATTGGATGTAGAGCGGTCTAATTTAGAATTAGGATTTATAAATGCATTTAAGCAATATTCTAGTGTTGAGCTTTTTAGTATGCATACTAAAATAGAAAATTTAAGAGCCGAAATTGACGCTTTAAATAAAGCAAGTAGTAAAAAAAACAAGCAAGTTGTTAATGGAGAAATTAATTCTTTAAAAAGCGAGCTTGATGAATATATAAAAGAGTGTTCAATAAGAGAAATGGAGCTTTACTATGAATGTATGAAAAAACTTGCTACGGTTAATGGAGCTGAAAGCAAAAGTAACTACAAAAATAGTAAAGGGCACAAGTGAACTTATATCAAACAAAACTTTTTACAACACTACAAAAGGAATACAAAAATAAATATGGAGTTGATATATCACAATTTGTAAAGCTAACAAATTCTTCAATTAATTTTGATAAGTTTGAAGAAGAACAGTTAACTTTAAAACAAAAAAATGTGATAAAAAGCATTAAAAAGAATAATGAAAAGAAGATTATACTCAGCGGAGGCATAGCTAGTGGCAAAACGTATCTTGCATGTTATCTTTTTCTAAAAAGTTTAATTGAAATTAAAAAGTTATACTCTAGTGATACTAATAATTTCATTATAGGGAATTCACAACGTTCAGTTGAAGTTAATGTTTTGGGGCAATTTGAAAAGCTATGTAAACTTCTTAAAATTCCTTATATTCCAAGACATACAAATAATTCATATATTCTGATTGATTCACTACGTATTAATCTATATGGAGGAGATAAGGCAAGTGATTTTGAAAGATTTAGGGGAAGTAATTCGGCACTTATTTTTGTTAATGAGGCTACAACTTTACACAAGCAAACTTTAGAGGAAGTCTTAAAAAGACTAAGATGCGGGCAAGAAACTATTATTTTTGATACTAATCCTGATCATCCAGAACACTATTTTAAAACCGATTATATTGATAATATAGCGACCTTTAAGACATATAAGTTTACAACTTATGATAATGTGCTACTTAGTAAAGGATTTGTCGAAACACAAGAAAAGCTATATAAAGATATACCATCATATAAAGCAAGAGTTTTGTTAGGTGAGTGGATAGCAAGCACTGATTCAATTTTTACACAAATAAATATTACTGATGATTATGTATTTACTAGCCCGATAGCATATTTAGACCCAGCATTTAGTGTTGGCGGGGATAACACTGCATTATGTGTTATGGAGCGAGTTGATGATAAGTATTATGCTTTTGTATTTCAAGACCAAAGACCAGCTAATGATCCTTATATTATGAATATGGTAAAGACTGTTATAGAAAATTTCAATGTGCATACACTGTATTTAGAGGATAGAGATAATACAAAAGGTGCTGGTGGATTGACCCGTGAATACATCTTGCTAAGAAGTAATATAAGCCAATATTTTAGAATTGTTCCAGTTAAGCCAAAGTCTAATAAATTTAGCAGAATAACAACGTTAATTACGCCGTTTACTTACAAAAAACTTTATATTACAAAGTACAGTAGTTCTTCCGTATTTAATGATATTTATTCGTATAAGGGGGATAATAAAACCCATGATGACGCTCTTGATGCAATATCTGCAGCATATTTGATGTTGTCTTTAGGATATAGAGAGCGAAGTGTTCACTTTGGCAATCAAAGATTTTTGTAA
>NC_000949.1 GCF_000008685.2 Borreliella burgdorferi B31
ATTTTATTGACAAAAATATTAGTTTTTGCTATCATGCATCTAATTTAATAAAGAGAAGTAAAAAGGTGTGTGATTTAAGAAAAACAAAACTAATAGATAAAATAAGTTCACTAGAACTATACAAATACTCAATATTTTTTAGAAATTACATTGAAAATGTAGCAGAAGATTGTCTCAAGAACGGACTTATTCTTGAGAGTGCTGCCCACAATGTTAGTGAGGTTGAACTTGCTAGGTTAAAGGTACAGCTTAAGAATGCTCTGCTTAATTGTATTATAAGCTACCGTTTTCATGGGATTGGCTATGTTTTAGTAAAAACCAAAGATACCCTAATAGATCTCGAACAACCCGTTAATATAGAATTACCTATTGGTTTTGAATACCTTGATTATGAATATGTAAGAGATTTGGGAGTTGATTTTGATCATATAACCTATAAAGTAAAATCCAACAATAAGAACAATTCTTTAGATGCAGTTAAAATACATAAAAGTCGACTTATCATATATGAAAACTTTGATTATATCTTAAAAAGATATGTTCCGTGCTATACCGAAAGCTTTTTACTAGATATTTATTTATTTGAAAAGATATACGTAGAAATAGAAAGACGTATTGAAAACCACAATTTTTTGTTTTACAAAGATGAATCTTTAGTACAACTACAAGACGCACTTTCTAGTGCAACAACTTCTTTAAGTGCACTTACTCAGAGCAATAATGATAGGGGAAGTGGCATTTTATCTTCTTTTTTGAGAAAACAAAATTCAAACAATCATAGTAAAGATATTTCTAATTTAAGAAACCTTAATGACTCATTGTCACAGGAGCTTGCCAGGCTAAAAAGCAATCTAAATAATGAGGGAATGTTTTATACAGCTACTCCTAGTGCTAGTTTAGAGGTTATTAAATACGATCTTAGTTACTTAAAGGAGGCTTTAGCATTAATTAAGGCAAAAATTGGTGCAGATACTAAAGAGCCCTTAACCAGAAGTTTTAATGAACAGGCTAAAGGACTGGGAAATGATGGTAAAGGTGATAGGAGTAATTATTACGATTTTCTCAAAGGTGTACAAGAACAAGTTGAGAACTCTTGTAATTTAAAACTTACAAAGTATTTTGGACTTGATATGAAGTTTAATTCGCTGATTATGTTAAGTGAAGAACAAAAAGTAGAAAGAGATATAAAGCTAATTGAGCTTTACAGTAAATATAACCAGCTTATACAAAGTAGCTCATTTAATAATGAGGAGCTAGCGATGTTAAAAGAGAAATTATTCTCATTTTGAGAAAAGGAGTTAAAAGATGACTGAGAAAGAAGAAAAAGAAGACCTGCAGGCACAAGATAAAGAAGAGCAGCAAATTAAGGCTGATACTAAAGTTATCAGTGTGCAGGAATTTGAAGAGTACATGCGTTTTAAAGAGCAGGCAAATAGTAAATCTAAAGAGACAAGTCGAGATTTAAGTATAAATGAACGAATAACAAAAGAACTTGCAGAAGTTGAAGAGCGGGAGCGTATTGAAAAGCAATTGTTACTAGAGGCTGAGCGAATTAATGAAATTGATACACTTGCAAAAGCACATCTTAGCAATCATTTTAACAAAGAGGTGCTACTTGCAAAAGGATATACATTAAAAGACATTATGCAAGCACAACGTAGAGAACTTGTACGCAAGTTCGTTCCAATTGAGCAAATTAAAGCTATTGCCAAAGTATCAGACATAAGTCATATCGATGGAGAGATATTAGAGCAACTTGTTTCTTTAGCAAAAGTGAATATTAAATTAAGAAAAAATGCGAGTAGCAGCTCTTCTTCTGTTGACTCTATTAAGGGGAATATTGCTATTAAATCAGAAGAAAGAGCAAGTTTGCTTGATTCTAATTTTGTACCTATTAATTTCACAGAATTTGTACAAGCGATAAGTAATACATACAAGCAAAGACGAATTCAATTTTATGAAAATCTAAAAAGACATAAAAGAACAAGTATTGCCTAAAGGAGTTTTTAAATGAGTGATATAACAAAAATTAAACAAGAATTTGATAAGAAAGTTGCAGAAATTCAAGCATTAATGAAAAATCCCCAACAAGACTCAGGATTGCTTAGCAATTCTATTGATTTTAGAGACCAAAATCTAATTTTTTCCAATTCTGGTGGGGTTTGCACTAGCAGTAAAGACAAAATAGAGAATTACCCTGCTAAAGGGTATCCGTATAAACGGGGTGTTAAGCTTAGTTTTGGAGATGGAACAACCGAACTAGAAGTTGAGGCTGGTGGTGGAGACGATTTATATGGAGTGTGTTCCGATATAGATGAGTTTAGCGGTATGGCAACTGTTATACCAATTACAAATAACTTTACTGGGTATTTAACGCTTAAGAAAGAAGGACAAAATGGTGTAAATCCAGGAGATAAATTAAATTTTAACCAACATGGGGAACTTGAAAAGGTCACTGGGGCTCAAAAATCTGTTAATGCAATAGCACTTTCAAAGGCACACAAATTAACTGAAGATTTATTTATAGTGCTTGCTAGTGTATTTGGGAATAGAGCAATAAAAGGGTAATAAATTATGGCTTTAAAAGGCAACATGCAAGTAGAAAATCTTGAGGCTGTTGAGGACCCACAGGTAGATTTAGGGGCACAAGTTTCCGCTGCTCCTAGAGCTAAACGGCAAGCAAGACAAGCTGAGGATGCACAAGGGGAAGATCCCTATTTGGAGGCAATTAACGAGCTTGATGATGTCCTTTTGAAATTCAAGAAATATGTAAAATCGATGAGTTCAATTGAAAATAAGGTTTTTGGCGGTTTAAGTAGTTGTTTTAAATCTAAGAATGAGCGAGTTGATGCATATTCATTTGCATGTTCAAGTTATACAGACAAAATAGAGGAATACCTTTACGACCCAGCAAATAGTTTTCCATACAAGCGTGGGGTTAAACTTGTTCCAAAAGAGAACTCTATATATGTAGAAGTTGGAGCTGATACTGATATGTATGGGATATGTGTAGATGTATGTGAGTTTAGTTGTACCGCGTATGTATTGCCAATTACTAACAATTTTGAAGGGTACCTTGTCACAAGGAATCCAAGTATAAAAATAGGAGAAATCCTAGACATAAATAATAACGGTGTTATTATCAAGGCTGGAGGTGGGCCACCAACCGTAATTAACATATATGCTCTATCTGATTCATTTACAATCAATTTTGCACCCGAAGATGGAAATCAAGATCAAAATAGATATCCTAGGCAAGAGTATTCTATTAATTTGATAAAAGTTGCAATTTTTGGAAATAGAGGCCTTGAGAAGATAGTAATACCTGATGGTGGTTAAACTTTGGGCGAATAAAAGGAGGTAAATAAATGGGAGATACAACGCAATTAGTAAAAGAGTATCAAGAGAAAAGAAGTAAACTGGAAAAGTTTATGAAAAATCCCCAACATGACGCTAGTTTGCTTAGCAATTCTAATGAATTTAGAGACAAAAATGTGAAATTTTTTGCTTCTGGAGGCACTAGAACTAGTAAGTTTGATAAATTGGAAAATCATCCATTTTTGGGGTATCCGTACAAGCGTGGAGTAAAAAGAGTTATTCAAGAGGCTCAAGATAATCAAAGTCACTATGAGCCACATGTTGAGGCTGGTGGAGGTGAAGACTTATATGGAATATGCATTGACATAGATGAGTTTAGTAAAACAGCTACTATTGTGCCAATTACCAATAATTTTGAGGGATATTTAGTGGCAAAAGATTCTACGGTTAAAGTAAAAGACAAACTTGTTTTTAATAAAGACGGTGCTCTTGAAAAGGTGACTGGAGCACCAAATAAAGCAACTATTAATGCAACAGCATTGACTGATGCGAAACAAATTAGCAATGAGGTTTATTTAGTAAAAGTAGCTGTATTTGGGAATAAAGCTATGAGTAGAAATTAATAATATTTAGGAGGATTTAATATGGAATTATTTGATGAAAATTATTATGCAAAAGCTGTGGCAAATATCATAGGAGAAGTTAAAGATCCTATTATGTATAAATGGTTTTCGCCCGATCAAATTGAAGATGTTGATCTACAAATGGGATATCAAAAAACCGTAAAATGGGACGCGTTTTTAAATGCTAATCCTACAACAATTGCCAATGAGGTTAATACTATCTCAACTATTGGATTTAGTTCTGAAGTGGTAAGACTTAATTATTTGAAATTACAGTATAAATTCAGACATTTAAAGCAGACTTCTGAGAAATTTTATACTTCAGATTCATATATTGGGGACATTAATAATAATTTACTTCCTTTTGCTCAAGCGTATAAGCTTGCAAGTAGTGAAATTATTAAACTTATTAATCACTTTGTATTAACCGGGACTGTTTCGATTCAAAAAGATGGGAAAAATCAAAAACGCCTGCTTCCAAATATGTATGGGCTGCTTAATATGCCCGAGCAGATAAAAGAAGAGGTTGCTAGTGGTGATAAAGATAAAATGGATAAAATCTTTGAAAAGATTGAGGCTGGACTTTCAAAGTTAGAACTGGGCGACGAATTTTCCACCCCGATGATGGTAATAGTTGACCCAGCAACGTCACTTAAACTAGTAAAACCATACGCAGCAGCACAGGGTGCAGCAAGTAGTTGTGAAAAATGGGAAGATGTTTTAATTCAAACTATTAAGGCTATTAATAATAGAGAAGATGTTTACATTGAAACTTCAAACTTGCTGAAACATAAAATACTCATTTATCCACTAAATTCTGAACTTATTAAATTTAAACCTAGCAAGTATATGCTACCTACACCGAATGAACAAGTTGATAAAGACTCAACCGATGTAGCTCATTCATACATTGATTTTGTTTTAGGCGGTCTACTTGCTACTAGAAAAACTATTTTGCAAGTTAACATAAAGCAAAGTTAAAAGTATAAGGTAAGTGAAAATGAGTGAACAAGAAAGCTTACAAGCACAAGTTGCGGGAGAAGAAGAACTTTTAGTAACAAAACTCCATTCAGAAGTGTTATTGCTATTAGGAATAGACAAATTTGCACTAAGCAGGCAAAATTTTCTACTTCATTTATCCTTACTTCAAGCTATTCTAGTAACACGCGGTATTGATGCCAGTTCACTGACGTATGAACAAATATTTTTACTTACTTTCTACCATATGGGCTGCCAATTAAGAAAACAGGGAGTTGTTCGAGAATTTGAATTTGATAGGATCAAAAAAGAGAAATTCAATGAACTTGAACTTGATTATTATCCTAGTAGCAGTGGAGGCGAAGAAGGCGGCGAGGGGAGTTGTGGCTCAAACAAGAATTTTTGTTCACAACTTGATGCATTTTTAGAAAAACTAAAAAGAGAAACTTCAACGCCATCTTGTGTGGGGGTTGTCTAATGAATGGTGTTAGGAAAAGACTTTCTGATATGTCATTTCGCATGATCAACGTATTTAAGGATCCTAAACCCTTAAAGTTTTATAAAGGTACTGTTGTAAAGCTTGAAAATGATTCTTCTTATCAGAGAGTATTTGATAAAACTAAGTACATTGAATTTGCAGGAGTTATTATTGACATAAAGCCACAAGAACTTGCAATTCTTTATGATTCTGATATGTCTGATATTCAAGGATATTCCAAACTTTACACATATCAAGACCTTAACTATGAACCAAAAGACCGAATATCAATTGCAGATTTAGTTTACTTTGAAATATTTAGTATTGACTCTTCAATAGGATATTTTACTTTGGTTTTAAAGGAATTTATATGGACAAACTAGAATTTAAAATGGAATTGGAAATTGGGTGGTTTGGTGGTCGTGCAGGTATTGCTAAAATGCATGAAAAAGGGAGTAGCAATTTACCAGCAAGAAAACATTTAACCAAAATTGCTAGTAGTTCTGAGTTTAGAGAATATATCAATAATAGCTATATAAATTCTAAGTTTAATCTTGACCCTAAATCGGGAATGGAGGCTATTGGACAAGCTTTTATAAGGTACTATGAAAATTATCTACTATCAGCACAAGTCACTCCAGCCTTAAAGGCTAATACAATCAAAAGTAAGTTTAAAAGGGGTAGTAACACTGCAGCAATTCCACTTGTTGATACAGCCAAAATGTTATCAGAGATTACTTATAAGGTAACACTTGAATGATTTTCACTTTAGATATGGTATTAAATCATTTAACCCAAATATTTAAAGGGTTTAAGGCATATGCAACTGAAAATAATTTTGAGTGCGATATCATAAATACCTACAATCATCCATATCTTTCAAAAATCACAGCTGCTAGCTCAAATATAATAGCATTGAAATTTGATGGTACAGAAAATCTATTTGATCATAATTATAGAGCCGGTGTATTTTATGAAAATGCTTTGGAATTTAGTATAAATTTTCAAATATATATTATTGCAATAGTGTTAAACGCCAAAGACTTTGACGCTAATTCACGCATGTTAATGCTTTATAGTATGCTTAGTGACTTTCTACACAATAAAGCTCATAAGTATACTTTGCCCAGTCTACAACCCGACTATATTAATAAAATTAACTTCTACATTTACCCAACATCTAATATGCAAACAGTTGGACTGATTAATTTAGGCACAAAATATAGCAACCATGCATACAGTGCATCTATAGCATTTAATGCTAGTGTAAAAGCAATTGAAATTTTAAAGGAGGAATACGAAATTGCCGCAAGATACAATTAGTGTAAGTTTGCTTGACTCTAGAATTCAAGCTAGTAGGCCTAATTATTATAATCCACTTTTGGTTTACAAAACAGCTAAAATCAAAGTTAATAAAGATGCTGCTAGCTATAAAATATTGAATTTAACCGTTAATAATTATGAAAAACAAATTGAAACTTTAGAAAAAGAGAATGGAAATGGAGAAGATCAGTTTGGAAAAGAAAAAACACTGCTTAAAACTGCAATGTCAAATTTTTTCAATTCAAGCGAAGAATCGTTAAAATCAGCCGATCTTTTCATTTATAAGGATAAGCCTGAAGAGCTAAAAAATTATCTTAAAGTACATAGACACACTTTTGTTGTACTTATTAACACTGAGGGAGATGCGTCAGATGATGGACTTAAAATTTACAAAGATGACTATAATAAATTCAAAAAGCCTTCAACTTTTTTTGTATTCTCGACTAAAGAACAAGAAATAAAAGAACTATTTAAAGATAAAGGCAATACTGAAAAAGAAAGAAATATTGCTGTTTACAGCAACAATAAAGACAATTTACACCTTAAATTTATAAGTCAATATCTCCATCAAGCTAGTATTTTCCATGCTGTAAATCCTTATGGCATGCCGCTGGCTGCTACACCACTTGTTGATGATACTGTAATTGGAAAGTTGCGAACTGCAAAAATCAACTTTTATTCACTTCTTAATGAAACTGGGCTTGATGGTGTACCTGCCTTTAAAGAAGGTGTTGACCTAGCTGGAGGTGCAATAGACGAACAATTTACATACCACTATATAAAAAACGAAGCGATTATTGAGCTTATTAGAATTTGGAACAAAAACAATAGGCAAAATAGCAAATTATCTGCACTACAACTTAGTGGAGCTAGAGACAATGCATATACTTCAGCAATTGAATGTTTACTGAAAAGGTTTGTGGATAGAGGACTGATAATAGAGTATAAAAATTTAAGGCTTACTCTTTCTCCTACGCCACAACTTAAATTAGAACTTAGCGTGAATATTACTTATAACTTTAGCATTAATGCTGTTGCTTTAGTAATTACTACTCAAGATATAGTTGATTATCAAAACAGCTTAAGTGCTTAAAAGGGGGGCTAAAAATGCAATTTTATGATTTAAGAGAAGTTTATTTTTCAATTGGTGGTACGCAGTTACATAGTGGCAAGCTAGAGCTTACAAGCGAACCTACAACAAGAGCAGTGATTAGTAGTGAAGATAAAGGTATGCCTGTAATAAGCTTAAGAGATCCCAAAACAATAACTTATGTTTTCAACATTGAAGTGACACTAGGTAGTCATGACTACATTTTGTTAACTGAACTTTCTGATGAACAGTTTTACAACATGGATGTGAGAAAAGAGGATAAAATGCTTGATTTAGCATTCAATGATAGAATTGCTACCAAAATTATTTCTAACTATGCAATTTTTACTGAAGAGCCTTCAAGAAGTTATTCTGCTGAGGCCGAAAAAGTATCTTTTGAAATTAGGGCTATTAATTGCCAAAAATCTAAACCAAACAACTCTTAAAAGGAGATTCTTATTATGATAATGAGATATAAAATGAAAATTTTAACTAAAAATAAAACTTATGAATATCCGCTGAGAGTACTTCCCGTCTATGAATGGGATAAAGTGCTAGGATTTAATCAAAGTGACGCTGTTTTAAAGCTTAATGAGGTTAAATACTTAAGAGAAATCACAAGCTTAATGATAAGTCCAAAATTTTTAGACGAATTCTATGTGATTTTGGATCAAAATAGAGAATTTATTTCTTATTATAAGGACTATCTTGTTGCAATAATTTACACTGCACAATTTAATACTTTTCATTTAGACAATGATCTAAAAAAGCCCGCTTTAGTATATTTGAGTGAGTATGAAAATAATGTTGGTGATTTTGTTGCTTTTGACTATATTAATGAAAATTTTGATTATGAAAAAGTAGCCACTTCACTTTCATCAAGTACATCAAATTCCAATGAGCTGGTTGCTAAATGAACAAAAGAAATAGAGATATTGATAAAGCTATTGCAAGTCTTGATGAGACTAGAAAAAAATATTTTAACTTGCTTGACGAGATTAAGAACGATAAATACTATTTTCCAGTAATTATGAATATTTGCTCATACGACTCGGTTAAAAAATTGCCTTATGACGAGCTTTTAGAAGTCAATAGACTTGCTGAGATTAAATTAGAAAAAGAATTGTATGAATTAATTTTAAGCAAGTGAGGACTTAGTGAGCGACAAATTCACCATTAAATTTAAAGGTATTCTTGATCATGCTGCAACAAAAAAGGCCATTGAACAAGATATTTCTAAAATGGAAAAATATCTTAAACCTAAAAAATCTAGTTTGGGTAGCACTAAAGATATTGTAAAAAATAATTTGTCGGACAAGAAAAAAGAACTTAGTAGACAATCTAAATTTGAAAGCTTAAGAGAGCGTGTTGAGAAATATAGACTTACACAAACTAAAAAACTTATAAAACAGGGCATGGGGTTTGAGAAAGCTAGAAAAGAGGCTTTCAGAAGATCTTTAATGTCTGATAGAGACAAAAGGCGTCTTGAGTATAAAGAACTTGCAAAAGAATCAAAAGCAAAAAGTAAAATGTTAGCGGCCTCTCAAGGAAAAGGACTTGTTGCCAAAATTGCTATAGGTAGTGCCCTAGGGAATATCATTAGCAACGCTATGAGTAAAGTTGGAGGAGGCCTTTTAGGTTTTGCTAAAAAAGCGGTTGAAGAAGACACCAAAACAAAAAGAACACAACTTCTCAATAAAGCGTTTTATGGTGATCCAAAAGAGAAAGAGGGTCTTTTAAAGATTATTGGCGGAATGAAGGGATTTGAGCGCGACCTAGAAAAAGAAGAATTCTTAAATCAAGCAAGTGTCTTTAAGGGTACTTTAAGGGATTTAGATATGTTAAATGAAACTAATTTGAAAAACGCAGTAGAATTTGCAGCTATGCTTAAATCCAGTGGTGCTATGAGCAGCGAAGATGCAGTAAAGGCTGTTAATAGTGTTCTTGGGGGTGATGGAAGTGAGCTTTTTGATCTATTAAAGAAGTCAGGTGTTGGAGACAAATATATAGAAGATGCCAAAATGGCCTGGCAAAGCGGGGCTCAAGTAGATCTAGATTCCAGAATTACCAAGATGATGGAAATGTTCAAGGATTTTAAATCTTTCGGCCTTACAAAAAAAGTCAATAATGCTGAGAGTATTCAAAGTAATTTGGCCTCAGCTGAGCAAACTCTTTCAAATTTGACCACTACTGTTTTGGACCCATTACTTAATATCATTAACTGGATCACCGCTAAAATTAAAAATTTTGATTTTACCAAAGATATTATCAATCCCATAATTAATGGCATTAAAAGTATTTTTAATCTTAATTATTTCTTTGCCAAATTAAAATCGGTTCTACCTACAATGTTCGGCGGAGATGGCGGCGAAGCTTTAAAAAAACTGCAAGAACAGGCTGAGAATCAAGACAATGCTAACAACACTCCATAATTTTGGTAAAAGGTAATTACTTATGACAAGTAACAAAAAAATTGCTAACAATGCAGCTAACAAAATAGATATTAATAATAAAATTACTAACAATCATGATATTGAAAAGAAAAAAATCAAGGAAAAAATTAATGATATTGAAAAGAAAGAAATCAGGGAAATTACTCGAATAATAAGAGATGTAATAACCCAAATATTTGCTCTTTTTGGAGCAGATAATTTTTTAGTGTTATTTCCTAGAATGGATCTAAAAGGTTTTGGATATATTCCTCAATTGTTTTTTATAAAACCAAAAAATGAACTCATAACACGCACTTATAATACTAATTGTTCTAAAAGACCAGTTATCAATTATTATGATAGAAAAGCGGAATATGTAAGCTACAATCCGGTAATGACTGGTGAACATATCTCATTAAACGGTGGAATACTAACATCCTTATATAAGGATATGCTTTCTTTACTTAAAATGACTGTTTTTGGCAATACTATGCTACATTTTGACGCGCATCTTGTAAAAGAACAACTAGCCAATAGAATACAAGCACAAGTCCCTTTTAGTATATATAGTCCAACTTTTGGCCTTAAAGAATTAGCTGTAATTACAAGTCTTTCGTTTAAAGATACTCCTTTCATTGACGAAGTTGAGGTTAGTCTATCAATAGAAATAGTAAAAACATTCGCATTAGAAAAATATAAAGGATAAAAAATGCTGTTACTACAATATGATTTTAAAATTGAGTTCTACAATGTAGATACATCAAAAAAATCCCCTGATGGAATTCCTTTCGCCGAAGAAATTCCTAAAATTATCATCAATACACAAGATGGAATTCATATTGATATTTCCATATCCAACATGTATTCAAATATTCATACTATAAGTTCCAAACAAGCAAAAGTCGTACTTTGGAATCTTCCCTTAGACTTCACCGACGACATTAAATTTGGAGATATAGTAAAAATATATTATAAGAAATTTGCTCATGAAAAAAATTTTGATTTCATAATGGCAGGAACTTTAGGACCTCCTATGAGCACTGATTATCCGGGTGGGGATTTTAGTGTAGATCTTGATGTTCGTTTATTAACTAAAAGCAATTTCTTCAATCGCGAATTGGCAGGCAAAGAAGGCAAAAACTTTAAAGGCAAAACGGTGAAGGAGGCAATAGAATCTGTATTTCCCAATCGCAATATCCTTAATATGGATGAAAAAGATTGTCTTAAAATTATTGACAAAGATATTTATGCCACAACACCAAAAGAGTTTATTGACAAAATTAAAGGAACATATGTTCATAACGTAATAGCCGATATTGGTACTGGTTTACGGGGATATGAATGCTATCTGATATTTACTAATTATATAAAAAAGGGGGAAAATGTCCACTACGAGGCATTAGAAGACTATGGGCTTGAATTTATACCACAACAAGAAATTACTTTGGGCACAACACTCAAAAAAAATCTTATATTTTGGAACGCAAAAACATTTTTCACACATAAGTTAAATGTTGGAGATAAAGTCTCATTTATTGATGGACTAGGGAAAATGATAAAAACCACTATAAAAGAAACAAGTGCAAGGCTTAGCAATACAGGAGAGTGTTCATTAATATTAAAGTTAGAAGATGATTCTAATACAAAACGTAAAAAATAAAGGGGACTAGAATTAGAATGAATGAAGACTATGAAATTTACAGAATGAATCAACGCCTTTATGGCCAGGCATTGGCTCAAGAAGACCTTAAAAATTGGATTTATTCAAACATTTTTATAATTAAAATTGGCACTGTAAAGGAGTTTAAACATCAAACTCAAGAAGCTATTGTTACAATACCCGAATTTGAAGATTTAGAAATTCACACAAAAAATATCTCTAATATCAGTTTAGAACTATCAAAAGGTGATTGCGTTTTACTACTTCAATCAAGCATTAATATTTTTGATAAAAATAACGATATTCACTTTGACAAACATCATTTTTATATACTTAGTGCAATTAGCCCAAAGACTTTAAATCTAATCTCTGATACTGTTAAAATTAGAGCGAATAATAAAATTGAAATAGCAAACCAAACAACTAGCTTAAAAAAAATTCTAGATAATATTGTTAGTGCTATCAATGGTATAAAAATTATAGGGGACTCAGTAATTGACGAATCAAGCTTAAAAATAGCAACCGCTCAAATTAATTCTGATATTAATAGTTTGTTTAAGTAATTTTTGCTAAATATGGTATAATTACTAGTATGGATTTAAGATTAGGCAATAATTTTGAATTGGTATTTAATAACGATTTATCACTTGTTGATGGAATTGATGAACAAAAACAAAGATTTTTGATATTTTTAAAAACCTTAAGGGGTAGTTTAAGCTATGCTCCTCATTGGGGACTGGACTATTTCTTGCTTTTAAAGCTGTTAAAAATTAACAATCTTCACGCTGTAAAAAATTATTTTCATGAAATATCTAAAGAGCTTAACTTAGATTTAATAAATATTTCAACTACTATACAAGACAACAAAGCACATATATCCTTTTTTTTCTCGGGCGATGTTTTAAATATGGAGTTTAATTTATGAGCATAGTTTTTGATTCTGATTTTGGCATTTTAAAACGTACAATTAAGGATATTGTAAGAGCTAAAAGAGAATATTTGCGTGTAAATTATGGTATTAATATTGACGACAATCAAAGCTCAATTTATAACATTATTGCGTCTTCTTTGGCATTAATTGAAGAAGAAATAATTAATGAGCTCAATCTCTTTTTTTCTAAAATGAAACCTGGTGGTACTTATTGGGCTGCTATTGAAGAACACATTTCTTCTAAAAGCACAACTTACAGTGCTGTTCGCAATGCTTTACTTAATCTTGATGGGATTGAGTACACTAATATTAAAAGTGCAGCTGGTAAAGCCAACATATATCTAATTCTAAAGGAAACTTTACTAGACACTAGTAAATCTAATATTAATAGTCCTGAATTTAAAGCAAAACTTTGGGAAACATTATATCTAACAACTCCTAGTGGTACTTTACTTGAGGGAGACATAGAAATTGATGGTCTCAATTCAACTGGACAACGTAAATCCTATAAAATATCACTAGGGAAAAGAAAATATGTTTACATGAAAGTAAAGTATAAACTTGACCTTAAAAACTATCTCTACTTAAACATAGACTCTCAAATTAGGGACATTTATTCTAGGATTATTTCAAATAACTATTCTGATATGGGAATTAGCTTTGAATATCAAGACTTTTTTGCTCCAGTTAATGAAGTTAAAGGAATTAAGTTTATGGAAATAAGTGCTTGTATTAAAGATACAGACACTGAGAGTATTACAAAAATTGGTGATAGCGATTTTAAAAAAAATCAAGATATTGCCATTAATGATGACACAATGCTACTTTTCAATATGACAGATAGATTGCTTATTGATATTGGATAGTTAACAAATATGAAAATACCCAATCTTTTCAAAAACACCGAAATTCATAAATTTATACGTACAGAAACAGAATATGCACAAGCATTGCTTAATGAACTTAAGTCCCTTAATTCCAACTTCATATCCATTAATGTAATAGAAAATATAAAATCAAGATATATTGCAATATGGATATCTCAAGTTTTATCTATCTTTTATGCAAAAACTCAAACTTTACAAAGTATTACAAGCAATATTAATAGTGTTATTTTTGCTTTACGTCATATTGGCACTGACGAGTCATTTAGACTGATTTTCAAGACCTTTTTAAATGTGGACATTGAAGTTACTACTCCTGAAGCTGGGGTTATTGATATCTCTTTAAAAGGGGTAATAAAAACAAACTTTACTACATTTATTTCGCCTAACACTAAGAAAGGAAAACGACTAAAAAAGATAATTCTTAGAGAAAAGAAGCCGGGATATGCTGCATCTAAAAAGGCTTTAGTATTCAACTCACTTCCTAAGGGCTATGATCATTCAATTTATGCTTTTATTAAGAGAATTATTCCTATTGGTAGAGTTCTCAAAATTAATAATACAGATGGTAACAATATTATAACTTTTAACAACTAAGGAGGTTTTATGGCTGATGATCAAGAAAAATTACTAATTGATGAAGAAGAAACGGTTCAAATAAAAGATTTAAATAAGGTTACGACCGTTAACGATACTGATCTTTTACTGCTTGATGATGGAGCTGCAAGCAGTAATGCTATCACCTTTAAAAACTTTTTAGATGCTTCTAAAGACAAAATATTTAAAGGAGAGGGATTAGACTATTTTAAGCAGATAATTAAGTCTACAATTGCCGAAGAACTTGCAGCTGATAAAGATTTTGTAGAAAAAATTTATGCTAAAATAACGGACAAATTAATTAACAACGATTCTACTAATATTTCTAACCTTTTTAGTAAAATTAAATCACGCCTTACAGATAGCATATCATCAGCCACTTTATCTAGAAGTGATGATCTTTTGATAATGCCTTCATCAGATACTATTCAAAAAACACCCGTTCCTAAACATATACTTGGAGTACCATCAAATTTTGCTTATGGCAGAACTAGAAGTACTACACTTTATCCTTCTGACTATGAGAATAACGCGATATCTATTAATATGGAATACAATGATGATGTAACTCTTATTTTTTCTAAAAGTTACGATAATTCTCCCGTTTATCTTGATATTGAAATTCAAGTAAAAATCAATGATAATAGGATGCAGAAAAAATCATTAAAACTTCAGTATTCTGATGAAACTACATACAATAGGGTTTATGAAATTGCGGGCCCCCGCGGACTATTCACCAGAATTCCCATTTATAAAGGATGGTATGTCCAAAAAAGAGCCTCCTTGTATGGAGATCCATTCCCAGATCTTTTAAAACTGTAAACTTTTTAGCAAAAATTATGATTTTGGTATATAATATACGTATAAAAATAAAAAATTAAAATGAAGGATTAAAAAATGGATACTATTAAATTAACCGAACTTCTTATCAATTTAAACGAAATTAAACTTATAGCGGTAATGATTTTTGTAACAGTGCTGGTTTTAGGAGTATTAATTCTTCTCAAGCCTTTACTAAAAGACATATTGACTATTGTAATAGGCAAGATTTTTAAGAATGGTAATGGTAATGGCAAAAATCACATTAAAAAAAGAGATTAACTTATGAAATTATCCAAAGATAATGTTGAGCTTGGACTTACGTCTTTATCAACCCTTATTGATATATTTTCTAAATTTGAAGATGAATTTGATGAAATTGCACATAAAGGATTCTTTTTGGTTTATGAGCTGTATTCTCATTATAAATTAATCTATACAGCAAATATGGAAAGACTTGAGAGTGCATTAACCCCAGCAATAAATAAAGCACTCGCTCCATTAAATGAAAAAATCAATCAATGCATTGACTTAGTTAATTCTGATGAAAAAAATCTCAAAATATCTAATGATCTGAAATTCAATCAGGAAGGAAAACCTATCTATAAGGAAAGAACAAATAATGCAAAATAACACTATTGGTTTAGGACTTAATTTACTATCCAGCTTAACTAACATAGCTAAAACTGATACAAACATAGATCATAATTACATTAATACTTTTAGTAAAGTAATAGATTTTTTCTACAAAACATATATAAGCACACTAAAATCTATGGAAACAGCTGAGTCAACTAAAATATTTGAAGAAATACAAGACATTTTAAAATACAACATTGAGATAATAGAGGCTATCTCTACTGACAAAAGCAAAAGAATTATCACTTCACTTAAATCAACACGTAACAAAATCATGAAAGAATATATCAAAATACTTAAAAGAGGTGAAAATGCTTAAAAGATTGCATTGTCTGCTAATTGTTTTGTTGTTATGTTGCACCACTATTGCTAACCTACCAGAAGAGCCAAAACCTCCAATTATTCAAACACTAAAATCTTTAGCTAAATATGAAACACAACTTTCAGAGTATGTTATGTACCTAGTAACATTTTTAGCTAAAACAAAAGTTAAAGTTAATGATCCAAATTATCCAGAATATCCTTATCCAGATTTATCAACACTAAAAGACGAACACTCCATAACTGCTGTAAAACATAATATCAACATATATTTAGAGTACATTAAAAAAACAAAACCAATAGCGGAAAAAGTCTATAATAAATATTCTCAATTAAAAATGTAAATTACAAAAAGGTTTTTCTTGCAAGAAATTCCCATTTATATTCTTAAAGTCGTTTATTACTGCTATATTTTAATAAAATTTTATATTTTAGGGCAAATCTTAATAAAGATATAATATTGTTAATATTCTATTTATTAAGGAACACAATGTGCAAAAAATTAATTTATTAATGTTATTTATGTTTATTATCAGTATTGGTAATTTAATTTCATATGAAATTAAAAAAGATGAAATTATAAAAGTTAAAACTTTAATAGCTTTAGATCAAGGCGGTGATGATCATAAGCATAACATTAACTTTCCTATAAAAAAAGAAGATAAAAACAAAACTCTATTCGAAATTATAGGGATAGGGTTAGAAAATTTTATTAACCAAATAGGTGCCGAAAATATTCTTGAGGTTAAATCACTAAACCATTTAGTGGGTTTTGGAGTTATTGTAGTATACAAAGAAAAGAAAAAGTAATCTAAGAGTTTTTGCAATACTGTTTTTGTAAAAAATCTACAGTAAAAAATTTAAAACTGATATCTGAAGTTAAAAATGTAAATTACAAAAAGGTTTTTCTTGCAAGAAATTCTACTTTACATATAAAAATCTCTAAAGCCAATTAATCTAAAATAGTATATAATATGACCATAAGGGAAAATTTTATGGAAACAGTGTCAACAAATATTGCAAGTGTAACTCAAGAACAAATATATAAAGAATTTATTAGACTGGGCATGGAACAATTAATAGCACAAGATTTATCTAAAAGATATTATCACAATGAACTAACATATAGAGATTTAGAAAATTTAGAAAAACAATTTGATATAAAATTTGATAATCTTGTTTCTAAAATAGATACTGTAGAAAAGAATTTAAATGTTAAGATTGATGCTGTTAAAAGTGAACTTAATACCAAGATAGATAATGTAGAAAAGAATTTACAAAAAGATATATCTAATTTAGATACTAAGATTGATAATGTAGAGAAGAATTTACAAAAAGATATATCTAATTTAGATACTAAGATTGATAATGTAGAGAAGAATTTACAAAAAGATATATCTAATTTAGATACTAAGATTGATAATGTAGAGAAGAATTTAAATGCCAAAATAGATACTGTAGAAAAGAATTTAAATGCCAAAATAGACAATGTTGAAAAGAATTTAATGTCTCTTTCAGAAATGCTTAAATGGGTATTGGGAATTATGGGGGCAATGTCTATCACAATGATAGCCGGGCTAATATTTGCTTTCATTTCTAAATAGCTACTACCTCACTTAAAGAATATCAATTCAAATAATAATTGTTTATCCAATATTTAGTATTAATACTTAGTTAAGTGAATATTAATAATAAAAAAAGGAGTAACAATGAAAATCATCAACATATTATTTTGTTTATTTTTACTAATGCTAAACGGCTGTAATTCTAATGATAATGACACTTTAAAAAACAATGCCCAACAAACAAAAAGACGGGGAAAGCGTGATTTAACCCAAAAAGAAACAACACAAGAAAAACCAAAATCTAAAGAAGAACTACTTAGAGAAAAGCTATCTGACGATCAAAAAACACATCTTGACTGGTTAAAACCCGCTTTAACTGGTGCTGGAGAATTTGACAAATTCTTAGAAAATGATGATGATAAAATAAAATCAGCACTTGATCATATAAAAACTCAACTTGATAGTTGTAATGGTGATCAAGCAGAACAACAAAAAACCACTTTCAAAACTGTGGTTACAGAATTCTTTAAAAATGGTGATATAGATAATTTTGCAACTGGAGCGGTTAGTAACTGCAATAATGGTGGCTAATAATCTAACAGCCCCCTATTTGGGGGCTTTAATATTGCTACACTGCAAATATATAATTAAATTGTCTTTCTTTTTTTAACATGCAAAAGAATTTTAATACTTTTGTTTTATAAACATCCCGATTATCAGACATAAATACTTTAAGCTTATTTAGATCATCAAATCTATTGGTTTTATTGAAATATTTTTTTAGAATATTTACCCAATATTCTATACTCTTAAGCTCAGCATTCTTTTCAAAAAGATCCTCTAAAGCATCATCATTATCAGTACATAATGCCCGAATAAGAGCATTTATATTATTTTTTTCTTCACCTTCATTTACCCAATTTTTTATATTAAACAGTGCGTCTCTAAAAATTTCATAGCAATAAGCCTTGCCAGATTTTAAGTTTTTATTAAAGTTGTTTAGTTGATTTTTTTCTTGTTTTTGTTCTCTTTTTTGTTCTTGCTTTTGATTAACACTAACTTGCTTGCTAGGCATAGAATTTTCGTTTTCGTGGTTATTGTAAATAGGAGCTGCATCAGTATCTATTTCACTTTCTATACCAAGAGCTGCAACTAAAGCATACCTTTTGACATAAGTAATGCCTGAACCAAACATCTGATACACTGTATTTGTAACTTTAGACCCATTTTCATTGTTCCATTGTAAATTTTCTGTAGGAATTCGCGTATCAAAAGAAAATTCATATCCAGTACTTGTACTGTAGAATGTAGTCCTAATATAATCAACTATGCCATATTGACCCTCTATAGAAATTGGATATTGCTCAATATCAAGCTCCAAATTGTGCTTTTTAATAACATTTTTAATTTCTCTAACTATTTCATTGAAATTTTGATATTTATATCCATATCCTTTAAGACTTTTGTCAATCCCTGGTAAATTCATTTTTAGGGTTTTCATATCTTTTCTGAAGCTTATTTTTGCTTGAATATTTTCTTGTGGATTATTATTGTTTGAAAGATTTTCCATCTTTTTTCTCCTTATATTTGTATAAAAATAAATATATAGCAAAAACTATTTTTGCCAACTTTTTTACAAAAATCTTTACAAAAAGGTGCGGGCTTAGCTACGTTCTCTTGTTAAAGAACTTAGCTAAGCCCATATCTTTTTTTCTTGTAAATTCAAATATAAGGTAGAAAAAATGAAGATATTTTTCTACACTGTTTGTAGTATAGCCTAACTTTGGATTAAAATCAATTTATATTTTCACTGAATTAAAAATTTCTATATTAATTTAACAAAATTAATAATTAAAATTTAATATTTTTTTAGAAAAGTATTTACTTTTAAATCAAAATTTTGCATTATAATACTAAGCATTAATACAAATATAAGGAGAAAAAACATGAAAGGTTTTTCAAATACCACAAAAAATCCCACTTGCTACAACAAACACCAACACAAATTAATATATCTTACATCAACAGTAGATTTTCTAAACAAAAAAGATAAGAAATATACACAACAAAACATACTCTATTACTATAATAAAAATCTAAAAAGAAATGGTTTGGCTCCCACTACACTGAGAACAATGCAAAATTATCTTTATAAATTAGAAAAAGTATTAAAAGTCACAACGAATTACTACCAACATATGGGTGTAAATTGTGGGACTGAAATTTATTATAAACTAAAGTATCCTAAAAAAGAATGTTACCAGAAAATCAACAAGTACTTTAAAGAACGAAAAAACTCTAGATTTAAATCTAGAGTTAATAACCATTTTAAAGACAATGTTTCTAAAAATAGTAGTGTAAATTCAGTGGAGTGCTTAAGTAATAAAAATAATATAAAAGAAGAAAGAAAGATTAAAGAAATAGAAAAATATCAAGTAATAAAGTACTTCAACAAAAGTAACTTCTTATGTAAAGAAATTCTTCCATTTTTATTAACATTAAATGTTGACAAAGATACTATGATTAAAATAATAAAAAACACAAAAAGAGTTGAAAATAAATTGCTAAAAAACACAAATTTAAATAAATCTTGCTTTAAAGAAAAGCAAGAGAAACTAAAGAAAATTCTAAATAACACTCAGAAAGAATTCGAACAAAATGGATATAATCCCGAACAATTAAAGACAAATTTACAAAAAGTATACGAAAATTACAAATTTAAGCCCCATTTTATTATTGAAAGGCATAAATATAGCGATTTAAACAACATAAAACGTAAATTAGAAAAGTCGATTGAAAGGGAAAAGCAAAATTCTCAACAAAATTATCAAAATTTAAAGGAAAATATTTTCAATATCCTTATTGAACAACTAAAAAAAGAAACAAATATTGAAATTCTAAAGCCAATTATCAAAAAATATTTGAATAACCAAAAGAAAATAGAATACAATAAAGTATTTGGTATATATCATCTTGAATTATTAGAAATAATAAAAAATGAAAAAAATTCTTTAACCACAGAAGAATTTAGCATAAAGGCCGTATAAGGATTTAACATGGAAAATGCACCAGAACCTATTGAAACTGTAAAAAAAGGTAAATGTAAAGTTGAATGCCAAAATAAAGAACGCTTTATTTTAATTGAAAAAGAAAATGGTAAAGCAATGTACCATACAAAAATAATGATGGATATTTATAAATTTGGAGTTTATGAGAAAAAACACGAATTTAGATTATCATTGAGGGCCTTATTTAATGGAGAAAGAATTGTTGAAGAAACTCATTTGTACCCAATTAAAGAAGGAGATAAATTTATTGGTATTTTTTATGGCTATAGAAAGCCGATTAAAAAGCCGTTAATAAAGTATCAAATAAACGGGGCTAGAAAAGCATATGCATTAGCAAGGGCATATTATATGGAATTTAGATTTAAAGCAGGAAGTGTTTTTTGCTATTTCAAGGGATTATATCGTTTATTAGATAAAAAAAGAACAAACAATCACTACAACAAAGTGTTATTTAGTATGTTTACAGATTTAGAACAACAAGTATATAAATTTTATGGGAAGAAATACCCGGAACAAGGACCACTAATAAAATGGATAATAAAAAACCTAAAATAATAACAATAGCGTCAATTAAGGGCGGTGTAGGTAAAAGCACAAGTGCGATAATTTTGGCTACTTTATTATCAAAAAATAATAAAGTTCTTTTAATTGATATGGATACTCAAGCATCTATTACTAGTTATTTTTACGAAAAAATAGAAAAACTAGGTATTAATTTTACCAAATTTAATATTTATGAGATTTTGAAAGAAAATGTAGATATCGATAGTACCATTATAAATGTAGATAATAATCTTGATCTTATACCTAGCTATCTTACGCTACATAATTTTAGTGAAGATAAAATCGAACATAAAGATTTTTTGTTAAAAACCAGCCTGGGAACTTTGTATTATAAATATGACTATATAGTAATCGATACAAATCCCAGTTTAGATGTTACGTTAAAAAATGCTCTTTTATGTAGTGACTATGTAATAATTCCAATGACGGCTGAAAAGTGGGCAGTGGAAAGTTTAGATTTATTTAATTTCTTTGTAAGAAAATTAAATTTATTTTTACCTATATTTTTGATAATAACAAGATTTAAAAAAAATAGAACACATAAAACATTATTTGAAATATTAAAAACAAAAGATAGATTTTTAGGAACAATATCTGAAAGAGAAGACTTAAATAGACGAATAGCAGAAAATAATAATTTTGATTTAAATAAAGATTATATAAAAGAATATGAAAATATTTTAGAAATTTTTTTAAAAAAAATATAAAGTCTAATAATTAGACAGTTTAATGTAAAAGGAGTTTAAATTGGATATTAAGGTTAATAAAAGAGATTTAAGTGATAATGAAAATTATATTATTACTGATAGTGTATTAAATCATTATAATTCTTTAAAAGAAAAGTTAAAAATTAATTCTAAAAAGGAAATCTATTGTAAGTTAGAAACTTTAAAAATTTTAAAAGAAATTAAAGACAATCATTATTATAGGTTTGATGGTTATAAAAGTTTTGAAGCTTTTTCTAAAGATTATAGACTTGCAAGAGCACAGGTCTATAATTACTTAAAAATTGCTAATGCAATAGAAGATGGGATTATACAAGAAGAATTTCTAATAAAAAATGGTATACTGGAAACGTTAATTGTATTAAGAAATAAAGAGAGCAAAACAATAAAAAAATCAAAACAAAACCCGATAAAGCCCTTAAGATTTCAGCTTAAAAGACAAGAAAGCTATGATTTTTATAAAAGTAATGCTAAATTTACAGGATTTATGTTAGATAAATTATTTAGTGATGGAAAAGAAATAATTAAAAAACTTATGAAAGAATATAAAGAATTAAAAGGATAATATGGAAATTTTATGAATAGTTTGACTTACAGAACATACAATATAGAAAGTATAAAAAATGAATTTTTAAAGATAGGATTTAGTGAAGAAGCAATAGATTTTGTTTTTCTGCATAATGATAATTACAACTTTGAATTTTTAAAAGAAAAATTGATTAATGTAGAAAAGAATTTACAAAAGGATATATCTAATTTAGACATTAAGATTGATACTGTAGAAAAGAATTTAAACACTAAAATAGACAATGTTGAAAAGAATTTAAATCTAAAAATAGATAATTTAGACTCTAAAATAGATACTGTAGAAAAGAATTTAAACACTAAAATAGACAATGTTGAAAAGAATTTAAACCTAAAAATGGATAATTTAGACTCTAAAATAGATACTGTAGAAAAGAATTTAAACACTAAAATAGACAATGTTGAAAAGAATTTAAACCTAAAAATGGATGGCTTGAATATCAAAATAGACAATGTAGAAAAGAGTTTAAATCAAAAACTTAGCATGGGTAACAGACTAGTACATTTTATGATAATAACAGCAGCAATTCTAGGGCCAATTTTGAATGCCCTATTTATGAAATATTTACAAGGTGGCAAATAATAATGTATTGTAAAATTTGATTTTTTAAAATGGCACATTATAATATTGATGAAGAGTATTATTAATTAACACTTAATTTTTGCTTTTTCATAAATTAGAACTTATTTGAATTTTTTAACAAGAGAATTTAAATAGGTTCTTTTATTTTAACAAATACAAATTGATTTTAATTCTAAATTATAATATATTCAATTATTGAAAAGCTTATTTAAATTATTTTAATAAGCAAATTTGATTAAACCCTAACTTTATTAAAATAATTTATGTAAAAAGTTGTCAAAAATAGTTTTTGTTATACATATATATACATATATATATGTATGTAAATAGCTAAAAAAGTTTATTGCTATCAAAACAATCCAATCAAGTTGGGTTTAGCTAAGTTCTTGGATAAGAGAATTTAAATAAACCCAACTATTTTTTTACAAAAATTTTTGTAAAAAAAAAAGTTGGCAAAAATAGTTTTTGCTATATATTTATTTTTATACAAATATAAGGAGAAAAAAGATGGAAAATCTTTCAAACAATAATAATCCACAAGAAAATATTCAAGGAGATCTCAAAATGATAAGTGTTAATCAACAAAGTTTTACTGGTTGTGAAATAATTGAGGAAAAATCTTCTCCCATTAAAGAAAAAAGTAAATTAAGCAAGATAGGTAAGAAATTACCAGGAATAAGTAGTCAAGAATGTTTTAGATTTAATCGAAATATTGATTTTAGTGTGCAAAGAAACAAGTTAGATAAATACGGTGCTAGTGAAGTAGGCAATATTCTTGTTGGAGGTGCTGGGCTGAAAGATTTAATGATAAACAGAGTGCTTAAATATTTTAATATGAGACTACCTTTTGAAGAGAATTTATATATGCTCAAGGGCAAAGAGTTAGAGAATTTAGGATTTAGAGAGTTTGTTAAAGCATACGGTGATAATATTGATATTTTATATAAAAATAAATATGCCAACGGTGTTGATAAGTATAATTATTTCAAAAAAATGGGCAGTTCAGAAACTTTAGTGGGCTCAACAATTGATGGCTGGTTTATTAATAATAATGGCGATTTAGAACTATTAGAGATTAAAAGTAGCGACTCTAATTATATGAGTAGTGCTATTGCTGAGTACAATAAAAATGGCAATTTTTTAAGTAGTAAATATTTTTTCAAATATTATGTACAAGCACAAATGCAGCTAGCATGTACTGGACTTGAGTATTGTAATTTGTTCTTTTTAATAGATGCTGCACCAATTAACTGTAAGATTAAAAGAGATGAGGCCTTAATATCAAAAGTGTTTGAATTTGTTAATAAATGTGAATTAGAAATTATAAATTTAAAAAAAGATATTTATAGTAACTATAGAGAGGAATACTTAATGGCACATAATTTTAACGAGGATACGTTTATAAAACTTGTTGAAGATTTAGTAGAAAGGAGTGATTTTTATAGTTCTGGAGTTGAGTTTGATTGGGCAAGAGAATTTATAGAATATGTTGATTGTGCAGATCTTGAAATTAAGGATAATCAATCTGCTGAAAATCTTGCGTATGATTTAATGGAGATTGATAGTCTACAAAAAGAATTAAATAGAATCCAAAACGAAAATAAAAAAAGAGAAAAGCCCATTAAAGATAGGTTGAAGATGCTAATTTACAATATTACAAATACATATCCACTAATTGAGCAGTTAAATTATAAATTTGGAGAGTTTGTGTTTACTCTTGACCCTAAGAAAAGGGCAATATCAGATAGATTAAAGGGACTACTACCAACAAGTGGTACAGTATTTTTCCCTAGCAATATAGCATTTACAAATAGTGTTAGTGTCCCCATGTGAATGGGTGCACTAAAAAATTAAAAAAATAAATTTAATATAGGAGGATTAATTAATGCTTATTAATAAAATAAAACAAGATAATAGAACTTTAAGACCGGAGATACAAAAATGGGGTTGTTACTTTTTGTGTCTGCATTATTATACAAGTCTATTTAAGCAACGTGAATTTAATGCATATGAAATAAATACAGCGTATTATAGATTTATAGGACTTGGTTATATCAAGAGCAATTGTTTTATTATAAATCCATGTATGATACTTAATTATTACGGAATTAGAAGTAGCGTGAGATATGAAACTGCAAATTATTTGGGTGCAGCAAATGAATTTGAAATAAGTGAAGTTAAAATCGATAAGGTTAATGGATATCACTTTATATCAACAAAAAATAAAGAAATATTATATGATTCACTTGATTTAAAGCCACGTGGAAAAATATTTAAAGTAACTTCAAAACGTATATTTAAACTGAAATAGTTTTACTAAAGTTTAAGGCACTTTTTAGCACATTCATAAGCTTGAATTTTATTAGCAGAAGATAGGCCGTAGATATTATCAATTTCATTGGTTGAAGAATATTTCATAAGTTCTTTAATTTGAAAAGAATTGTAGCCGTTAGATTTCAAATTTGAAATAAATAAATTTCGACATAGATGGAGAGATTTATTTACACGAAACCCCGACTTTTTAAGAAGATTTTTGAATTTTTTAGAAATATGGACAATATCAATTTGGTTATCTTTAAACTTATGTTTGCTCTTTTGGAAAAGATAAGTACGCCTTGAGTCAAGAGTTTTTTCTTGGAAATGATTTTTATGTGCTGTTTGGATAGCCTCGAACTCTTCTGAGTTGATGACAATTTCTCTAATACAAGAGGTATTTCTTTTTTTTGCCACATTTACTTTAATAGTATATAAAGTTTTTCCGGTTTTGCTTAAAAAAGTTGAAATATCTTGCATTTTTACTTTTTGCATTTCAGTGCCTCTACATCCACTTATTAAGAGTAGATGCACAAACCAACCAGAAATTGGGTCAATTTGTTTTAAGGTTTTGGCACATTTTAGAATTAATTTAATACTTTTAGGGGTTAAATAAAACTTAGGAGTTGGTTTTGAATTTTCTTTTTTACTTTTAGATGAATTTTTTAGTGAATTTTTAAGAATTTTGTTTTCATTTATTAGTTTTTGGTATTCTTGAAATAGTTTGAGCGTAAAATCCATATTGAAATTATTTAAATTAAAAGAATTATTATTGTCCATAAAATCCTCTCCTTGAAGTTGTTACTTTTAAATTAAGTAAAAGTAATAAAAATAGATAAAAAATGTAAATTATATTTTACTAAAAACGAAAAATTTTAGTCAAATTTGGAGTGTTCTCATTGCATGCAAAATCTGGGCTGTAGAGTGGGTGTAATAAACAGAAGTAGTGATTTTTGAGGGTGGTACACAAGAAAGATAGTATACTTTGTGTAATATATAGCAAAGACTTGAAAATTTAATTTGTATGTATTTTATAATCTTTTGTAATGAGTAGAGCATTTGCAATGGAGAGATTTTGGCGAGTTGGTTAAAATTACATTTGTGTTTTGTTAAAATGTAACAGCTGAATGTAACAAAATTATATATTTAAATCTTTGAAATATTGCAATTATTTGGTGTTGTGGTAATATTAGTACTTTATGGAGTAACTTATGAATAAGAAAATGAAAAATTTAATTATTTGTGCAGTTTTTGTTTTGATAATTTCTTGCAAGATTGATGCGAGTAGTGAAGATTTAAAACAAAATGTAAAAGAAAAAGTTGAAGGATTTTTAGATAAAGAGTTAATGCAAGGTGACGATCCTAATAACAGTCTGTTTAATCCACCACCAGTATTGCCGGCAAGTTCCCACGATAACACACCCGTATTAAAAGCGGTGCAAGCAAAAGATGGTGGTCAACAAGAAGGAAAAGAAGAGAAAGAAAAAGAAATTCAAGAATTAAAGGATAAAATAGATAAAAGAAAAAAAGAATTAGAAGAGGCTAGAAAGAAATTTCAAGAATTTAAAGAACAAGTTGAATCTGCAACTGGAGAAAGTACTGAGAAAGTTAAAAAACAAGGAAATATTGGACAAAAAGCTTTAAAGTATGCTAAAGAATTGGGTGTAAATGGAAGTTATTCTGTTAATGATGGTACTAATACTAATGATTTTGTAAAAAAGGTTATAGATGATGCTCTTAAAAATATTGAGGAAGAACTTGAAAAGCTAGCAGAGCCTCAAAATATAGAAGATAAAAAATAATAAAAAATGGGTTTTGATAGTAAAAATTATAAACAACAAGACTAACAATCAGTCTTATTGTTTATTAGCATTTACATTGCTGAAATTTAGGCAATAAAGCTAGGAGGGGATATGAAAAAAATTAGTCTGTTAATATTTTTGTTTTTATTTGTAGTAAGTTTAAGTGCAAATATAGAAGAAAATTATACAGAAACTAAAAGAGCTTTTTCTAAAGAAGATTTTAACCTAATAAATAAAAGACTAGATAATTATGATTTTAAAAATGAGTATGAAAAAAGTCATGTTTTTTCCGATGCTCCTAGAATTAGAGGAGATTTAAGAAAAATTGGAATTAAAGAAAAAAGTGTTTTTTTGGACGCTCTTGAGGCTATTGAATATCTTATAAAAATTAAGATAAGTACTGATAGTATTTTCCTGTCTGAGGATATGATTAGACTTATAGGGAGTTATCCAGATTCGATTTTTAATTATTTGATACAATTAAATTCGGATAAAATTGATTATGCTGAGAAATATGGAGATAACGCCAGAAATAATTTTAAAAAAGATTATTCTGAAGATAAAGCAAATACAGTTAAACAAATTTTAAAACAAATTTTGGCTGATTTGCCCAAAGATTAGATTTTAATTTGAAAAAAGAATCTTATAAGATATTTATTAAGAAAAGCTAAAAAAGATTTCGAAATAAAATAAATGGTTTTTATAAGCATAAATTATGAATAACAAGATTAGCTACTAGTCTTGTTATTTTATTAATATTGGAGAATCATGATAAATAAAAAGAATTTATATTATTTTATATTTGCTTTATTTTCTTTAAATGCTAACGAATTTATGAGGGGTCTTCTTAATGGCGACAATAATGATACTGGTTCATGTTTAATAAGAATTGTAAAGATAGATCTGTGGTCAATAGATATCAACAAGACAATAGTTAATGTTAACAATTGATAAATTGCTTTACTATTTAGAGCAACAATTTGTTAATTTTGTTATTTTAGAGGATTTTTTGAAAAAAGTTAAAAGGTCTTTTGATGATTATGTTGCATATTTTAGAGAAGGATTGTTAGATGATAGGGAAATAGCGGATAAATTGGGGGTTTCTAGGGTAAATGTGTGGAGGATGAGGAAAAAATGGGAAAGTGGGGAAAATTCTGTTAGCGATGACTCTAGATTATCAATTAGTGAAGACACTTTTGAACACCTTTTGTCGCAAACTTTTAAATCAGAAGTTAACGCTAGGAAAGTTAGAAGCGAATTGGATTTAGAGCGGGCTAATTTAGAATTAGGATTTATAAATGCATTTAAGCAATATTCTAGTGTTGAGCTTTTTAGTATGCATACTAAAATAGAAAATTTAAGAGCTGAAATTGACGCTTTAAATAAAGCAAGTAGTAAAAAAAATAAGCAAGTTGTTAATGGAGAAATTAATTCTTTAAAAAGCGAGCTTGATGAATATATAAAGGAGTGTTCAATAAGAGAAATGGAGCTTTACTATGAATGTATGAAAAAACTTGCAACTGCTAATGAAGCTGAAAGTAAAAGCAACTACAAAAATAGTAAAGGGCACAAGTGAACTTATATCAAACAAAACTTTTTACAACACTACAAAAGGAATACAAAAATAAATATGGAGTTGATATATCACAATTTGTAAAGCTAACAAATTCTTCAATTAATTTTGATAAGTTTGAAGAAAAACAGTTAACTTTAAAACAAAAAAATGTGATAAAAAGTATTAAAAAGAATAATGAAAAAAAGATTATATTCAGCGGCGGCATAGCTAGCGGCAAAACGTATCTTGCATGCTATCTTTTTCTCAAAAGTTTAATTGAAAATAAAAAGTTATATTCTAGCGATACGAATAATTTTATTATTGGGAATTCACAACGCTCAGTTGAAGTTAATGTTTTGGGACAATTTGAAAAGCTATGTAAACTTCTTAAAATTCCTTATATTCCAAGACATACAAATAATTCATATATTCTGATTGATTCACTACGTATTAATCTATATGGTGGAGATAAGGCAAGTGATTTTGAAAGATTTAGGGGAAGTAATTCGGCACTTATTTTTGTTAATGAGGCTACAACTTTACACAAGCAAACTTTAGAGGAGGTCCTAAAAAGACTAAGATGCGGGCAAGAAACTATTATTTTTGATACTAATCCTGATCATCCAGAACACTATTTTAAAACCGATTATATTGATAATATAGCGACATTTAAGACATATAATTTTACAACTTATGATAATGTTCTACTTAGTAAAGGATTTATCGAAACACAAGAAAAACTCTATAAAGATATACCATCATATAAAGCAAGAGTTTTGCTAGGTGAGTGGATAGCAAGCACTGATTCAATTTTTACACAAATAAATATTACTGATGATTATGTATTTACTAGTCCAATAGCATATTTAGACCCAGCATTTAGTGTTGGAGGAGATAACACTGCATTATGTGTTATGGAGCGAGTTGATGATAAGTATTATGCTTTTGTATTTCAAGACCAACGACCAGCCAATGATCCTTATATTATGAATATGGTAAAGACCGTTATAGAAAATTTCAATGTGCATACACTGTATTTAGAGGATAGAGATAATACAAAAGGTGCTGGTGGATTGACCCGCGAATACATCTTACTAAGAAATAATATAAGCCAATATTTTAGAATTGTTCCAGTTAAGCCAAAGTCTAATAAATTTAGCAGAATAACAACGTTAATTACGCCGTTTACTTATAAGAAACTTTACATTACAAAGTACAGTAGTTCTTCTGTATTTAATGATATTTATTCGTATAAGGGGGATAGCAAAACCCATGATGATGCTCTTGATGCAATGTCTGCAGCATATTTGATGTTGTCTTTAGGATATAGAGAGCGAAGTGTTCACTTTGGCAATCAAAGATTTTTGTAA
>NC_000950.1 GCF_000008685.2 Borreliella burgdorferi B31
ATTTTATTGACAAAAATATTAGTTTTTGCTATCATGCATCTAATTTAATAAAGAGAAGTAAAAAGGTGTGTGATTTAAGAAAAACAAAACTAATAGATAAAATAAGTTCACTAGAACTATACAAATACTCAATATTTTTTAGAAATTACATTGAAAATGTAGCAGAAGATTGTCTCAAGAACGGACTTATTCTTGAGAGTGCTGCCCACAATGTTAGTGAGGTTGAACTTGCTAGGTTAAAGGTACAGCTTAAGAATGCTCTGCTTAATTGTATTATAAGCTACCGTTTTCATGGGATTGGCTATGTTTTAGTAAAAACCAAAGATACCCTAATAGATCTCGAACAACCCGTTAATATAGAATTACCTATTGGTTTTGAATACCTTGATTATGAATATGTAAGAGATTTGGGAGTTGATTTTGATCATATAACCTATAAAGTAAAATCCAACAATAAGAACAATTCTTTAGACGCAGTTAAAATACATAAAAGTCGACTTATCATATATGAAAACTTTGATTATATCTTAAAAAGATATGTTCCGTGTTATACCGAAAGCTTTTTACTAGATATTTATTTATTTGAAAAGATATACGTAGAAATAGAAAGACGTATTGAAAACCACAATTTTTTGTTTTACAAAGATGAATCTTTAGTACAACTACAAGACGCACTTTCTAGTGCAACAACTTCTTTAAGTGCACTTACTCAGAGTAATAATGATAGGGGAAGTGGCATTTTATCTTCTTTTTTGAGAAAACAAAATTCAAACAATCATAGTAAAGATATTTCTAATTTAAGAAACCTTAATGACTCATTATCACAGGAGCTTGCTAGGCTAAAAAGTAATCTAAATAATGAGGGAATGTTTTATACGGCCACCCCTAGTGCTAGTTTAGAGGTTATTAAATACGACCTTAGTTACTTAAAGGAGGCTTTAGCATTAATTAAGGCAAAAATTGGTGCAGATACTAAAGAGCCCTTAACCAGAAGTTTTAACGAACAGGCTAAAGGGCTAGGAAATGATGGTAAAGGGGATAGGAGTAATTATTACGATTTTTTAAAGGGTGTGCAAGAACAAGTTGAGAACGCTTGTAACTTGAAACTTACAAAGTATTTCGGGCTTGATATGAAGTTTAATTCTCTGATTATGTTAAGTGAAGAGCAAAAAGTGGAAAGAGATATAAAGCTAATTGAGCTTTACAGTAAATATAACCAGCTTATACAAAGTAGCTCCTTTGATAATGAGGAGCTAGCGATTTTAAAAGAGAAATTATTCTCATTTTGAGAAAAGGAGTTAAAAGATGACTGAGAAAAAAGAAAAAGAAGACCTGCAAGCACAAGATAAAGAAGAGCAGCAAAATAAGGCTGATACTAAAGTTATAAGTGCGCAGGAATTTGAAGAGTACATGCGCTTTAAAGAGCAAACAGACAATGTAAACCCCCTAAAGAGGTAAGGCGTGATGAGTATAAATGAGCGAATAACAAAAGAACTTGCAGAAGTTGAAGATCGAGAGCGTGTTGAAAAGCAATTGTTACTAGAGGCTGAGCGAATTAATGAAATTGATACACTTGTAAAAGCGCATCTTAGCAACCATTTTAACAAGGAAGTGTTACTTGCAAAAGGATACACCCTAAAAGACATTATGCAGGCACAACGTAGAGAGCTTGTTCGTAAGTTTGTTCCAATTGAGCAAATTAAAGCTATTGCTAAAGCGTCAGATATAAGTCATATCGATGGAGAGATACTAGAACAACTTGTTTCTTTAGCAAAAGTGAATATTAAATTAAGAAAAACTGGGAGTAGCAATTCTTCTTCTGTTGACTCTGTCAGAGGCAATATTGTTGTTAAATCAGAAGAGAGAGCAAGTTTGCTTGATTCTAATTTTGTGCCCATTAATTTCACGGAGTTTGTACAAGCGATAAGTAATACTTACAAGCAAAGACGAGCTCAATTTTATGAGAATCTAAAAAGACATAAAAGAACAAGTATTGCTTAAAGGAGTTTTTAATGAGCGATGGTATTACAAAAATAAAAGAAGATTTTGATAAAAAAGTTGCAGAAATTAAAGCATTAATGAAAAATCCTCAGCAAGATGCTGGTTTGCTTAGTAATTCTGTAGATTTTAGAGATAAAAATCTAATTTACTCCAATTCGGATGGAGTTTTTACTAGTAGTAAAGATAAAATAGAAAATTATCCTGCTAAAGGGTATCCATACAAGCGTGGAGTCAAGCTTAGTTTTAGTGCAGATAGTACTACAGAGCTAGAAGTTGAGGCTGGTGGTGGGGATGACTTGTACGGAATATGCACTGATATAGATGAGTTTACTGGCATGGCAACTGTAGTTCCAATTACAAATAACTTCACGGGGTATTTAACATTTAAGAAAAATGGAAATGGTGTAAACCCAGGTGATAAGCTGCATTTTAATGCACAAGGAGAGCTTGAAAAGAATGGGGGAAATGATAAATCTGTTAATGCTATAGCACTTTCAAAAGTACATAAATTAACCGAAGAGTTATCTATAGTGCTTGCTAGTGTTTTTGGGAATAGAGCTTTAAAAGGTAATTAAATTATGGCTTTAAAAGGCAAAGGGCAAGCTAAATCTCCTAATGTTGATGATAATCCACAATTAGGGTTAGAATCAGAAATTCCAGTTGCTCCTAGATCTAAACGTCAAACAAGACAGGCTGAAGAAGTACAAGCAAAAGATCCTTATTTAGATTCGGTTAAAGAACTTGACGATGTTCTTTTAAAATTTAAAAAATATTCAAAATCAATGAGTTCGATTGAAAATAAGGTTTTTAGTAGTTCGGGCGGTTGTTTTAAATCAAAGAATGAGCGAGTTAATGCTTATTCTTTTACATGTTCAAGCTTTGCAGACAAAATAGAAGAATATTCTTACGACCCAGCAAATAGTTTTCCATATAAGCGTGGGGTTAAACTTGTTCTAAAAGAGAGCTCTATATATGTTGAAGTTGGTGCTGATACTGATATGTATGGGATATGTGTAGATGTATGTGAGTTTAGTAGTACTGCGTATGTATTGCCAATTACGAATAACTTTGAAGGGTATCTTGTTACAAGAAATCCGAGTATAAAAATGGGAGAAATATTGGATATAAATAACAATGGGGTTATTATCAAGGCTGGTGGTGGGCCACCAACCGTAATTAATGCATATGCCCTCTCTGATTCATTTACAATCAATTTTGCACCCGAAGATGAACATCAAGATCAAGCTAGATATCCCAAACAAGAGTATTCTATTAATTTGATAAAAGTTGCAATTTTTGGCAATAGAGGCCTTGAGAAAACAGTAACACCTGAAGCTGGTGGTTAAGCCTTGGGCAATAAAAGGAGTTAAACAAATGGCAGACACAACGCAATTATTAAAAGATTATCAAGAGAAGAGAAGTAAACTTGAAAAGTTTATGAAAAATCCCCAGCATGACGCTGGTTTGCTTAGCAATTCTGTAGAGTTTAGAGATAAAAACATACAATTTTTTGCCTCTGGAGGCACTAGAACCAGCAAATTTGACAAATTAGAAAATCATCCATTTTCTGGGTATCCATACAAGCGTGGGGTAAAAAGAGTTATTCAAGAGGAAAAAGCTGATCAAATTCACTATGAACCCCACGTTGAGGCTGGTGGTAAAGATGATTTATACGGAATATGCATTGATATAGATGAGTTTAGCAAAACAGCCACTATTGTTCCAATTACAAATAATTTTGAGGGTTATTTAGTAGCAAAAGATTCTACGCTTAAAGTAAAAGACAAACTTGTTTTTAATAAAGACGGTGCTCTTGAAAAGGTGACTGGAGCACCACCAAATAAGGCAACTATTAATGCGATAGCGTTGTCTGATGCAAAACAAATTAGTAACGATGTTTTTTTAATAAAAGTAGCAGTATTTGGAAATAAAGCTGTAAGTAAAAATTAATGATATTTGGGAGGATTTAATATGGAATTATTTGATGAAAATTATTATGCAAAAGCTGTGGCTAATATTATAGGGGAAGTTAAAGATCCTATAATGTATAAATGGTTTTCGCCTGATCAAATTGAAGATGTTGATCTTCAGATGGGCTACCAAAGAACTGTAAAGTGGGATGCGTTTTTAAATGCTAATCCTACAACGATTGCTAATGAAGTTAATACTATTTCAACTATTGGATTTAGTTCTGAAGTGGTAAGACTTAATTACTTAAAATTACAGTACAAATTTAGGCACTTAAAGCAGGCGTCTGAAAAATTTTACACTTCAGACTCATATCTTGGTGACATTAATAACAACTTACTTCCTTTCTCTCAAGCCTATAAGCTTGCAAGTAGCGAGATTATTAAACTTATTAATCACTTTGTACTAACAGGCACTGTTTCAATTCAAAAAGATGGAAAAAATCAAAAACGTCTACTTCCCAATATGTATGGACTTCTTAATATGCCACATCAAGTAAAAGAAGAGGTTGAAAGTGCTAATAAGGACAAAATGGATAAAATATTTGAAAAAATTGAGGCGGGACTTTCAAAGTTAGAGCTAGGAGACGAATTTTCTACACCTATGATGGTAATAGTTGACCCTACAACTTCGCTCAAACTCGTAAAGCCCTACGCAGCAGCACAGGGTGCAGCAAGTAGCTGCGAAAAATGGGAGGATGTTTTGATTCAAACTATTAAGGCTATTAATAATAGAGAAGATGTCTACATTGAAACTTCAAACTTGCTAAAACATCAAATACTTATTTACCCATTAAACCCAGAGCTTATTAAGTTTAAACCTAGCAAGTATATGTTGCCTACACCAAATGAACAAGTGGATAAAGATTCAACTGATATTGCTCATTCATACATTGATTTTGTTTTAGGAGGGCTACTTGCTACTAGAAAAACTATTTTGCAAGTACATATTAAACAAAGTTAAAAACATAAGGTAAATCGAAGTGAGCGAACAAAAAAACTTACAAACACAAGTTGAGGCTGAAGAAGAACTTTTGGTAACAAAACTTCATTCTGAAGTGTTATTGTTACTAGGAATAGACAAACTTGCATTAAGTAGGCAAAATTTTCTACTTCATTTATCTTTACTTCAAGCTATTCTAGTAACACGTGGGATTGATGCTAGCTCACTTACATATGAACAAATATTTTTACTTACCCTTTACCATATGGGTTGTCAATTAAGAAAACAGGGAGTTGTTCAAGAATTTGAATTTGATAGGATCAAAAAAGAGAAATTCAATGAACTTGAACTTAATTATTATCCTAGTAGCAGTGGAGGCGAAGAAGGTGGCGAGGGGGGTTGTGGCTCAAACAAGAATTTTTGTTCACAACTTGATGCATTTTTAGAAAAATTAAAAAGAGAAACTTCAACGCCATCTTGTGTGGGAGTTGTCTAATGAATGGTGTTAGAAAAAGACTTTCTGATATGTCATTTCGTATGATCAACGTATTTAAGGATCCTAAACCCTTAAAGTTTTATAAAGGTACTGTTGTAAAGCTTGAAAATGATTCTTCTTATCAGAGAGTATTTGATAAAAATAAGTACACTGAATTCGCAGGAGTTATTATTGACATAAAGCCACAAGAACTTGCAATTCTTTATGATTCTGATATGTCTGATATTCAAGGATATTCCAAACTTTACACATATCAAGACCTTAACTATGAACTAAAAGACCGAATATCAATTGCAGATTTAGTTTACTTTGAAATATTTAGTATTGACTCTTCAATCGGATATTTTACTTTGGTTTTAAAGGAATTTATATGGACAAACTAGAATTTAAAATGGAATTGGAAATTGGGTGGTTTGGTGGTCGTGCAGGTATTGCTAAAATGCATGAAAAAGGGAGTAGCAATTTACCAGCAAGAAAACATTTAACCAAAATTGCTAGTAGTTCTGAGTTTAGAGAATATATCAATAATAGCTATATAAATTCTAAGTTTAATCTTGACCCTAAATCGGGAATGGAGGCTATTGGACAAGCTTTTATAAGATACTATGAAAATTATCTACTATCAGCACAAGTCACTCCAGCCTTAAAGGCTAATACAATCAAAAGTAAGTTTAAAAGGGGTAGTAACACTGCAGCAATTCCACTTGTTGATACAGCCAAAATGTTATCAGAGATTACTTATAAGGTAACACTTGAATGATTTTCACTTTAGATATGGTATTAAATCATTTAACTAAAATATTTAAAGGGTTTAAGGCGTATGCAACTGAAAATAATTTTGAGTGCGATATCATAAATACCTACAATCATCCATATCTTTCAAAAATCACAGCTGCTAGCTCAAATATAATAGCATTGAAATTTGCTGGTACAGAAAATCTATTTGATCATAATTCTAGAGCAGGTGTATTTTATGAGAATGCTTTGGAATTTAGTATAAATTTTCAAATATATATTATTGCAATAGTGTTAAACGCCAAAGACTTTGATGCTAATTCACGCATGTTAATGCTTTATAGTATGCTTAGTGACTTTCTACACAATAAAGCTCATAAGTATACTTTGCCCAGTCTACAACCCGAATATATTAATAAAATTAACTTCTACATTTACCCAACATCTAATATGCAAACAGTTGGACTGATTAATTTAGGCACAAAATATAGCAACCATGCATACAGTGCATCTATAGCATTCAATGCTAGTGTAAAAGCAATTGAAATTTTAAAGGAGGAATACGAAATTGCCGCAAGATACAATTAGTGTAAGTTTTATTGACTCTAGGATTCAGACTAGTAGGCCCAATTATTATAATCCACTTTTGGTTTACAAAACAGCTAAAATCAAAGTTAACAAAGATACTGCTAGCTATAAAATATTGAATTTAACCGTTAATAATTATGAAAAACAAATTGAAACTTTAGAAAAAGAGAATGGAAATGGAGAAGATCAGTTTGGAAAAGAAAAAACACTGCTTAAAACTGCAATGTCAAATTTTTTCAATTCAAGCGAAGAATCGTTAAAATCAGCCGATCTTTTCATTTATAAGGATAAGCCTGAAGAGCTAAAAAATTATCTTAAAGTACATAGACACACTTTTGTTGTACTTATTAACACTGAGGGGGATGCGTCAGATGATGGACTTAAAATTTACAAAGATGACTATAATAAATTCAAAATGCCTTCAACTTTTTTTGTATTCTCGACTAAAGAACAAGAAATAAAAGAACTATTTAAAGATAAAGGCAATACTGAAAAAGAAAGAAATATTGCTGTTTACAGTAACAATAAAGACAATTTACACCTTAAATTTATAAGTCAATATCTCCATCAAGCTAGTATTTTTCATGCTGTAAATCCTTATGGTATGCCGCTGGCTGCTACACCACTTGTTGATGATACTGTAATTGGAAAGTTGCGAACTGCAAAAATCAACTTTTATTCACTTCTTAATGAAACTGGGCTTGATGGTGTACCTGCCTTTAAAGAAGGTGTTGACCTAGCTGGAGGTGCAATAGACGAACAATTTACATACCACTATATAAAAAACGAAGCGATTATTGAGCTTATTAGAATTTGGAACAAAAACAATAGGCAAAATAGCAAATTATCTGCACTGCAGCTTAGTGGAGCTAGAGACAATGCATATACTTCAGCAATTGAATGTTTACTGAAAAGGTTTGTGGATAGAGGACTGATAATAGAGTATAAAAATTTAAGTCTTACTCTTTCTCCTACACCACAACTTAAATTAGAACTTAGCGTGAATATTACTTATAACTTTAGCATTAATGCTGTTGCTTTAGTAATTACTACTCAAGATATAGTTGATTATCAAAACAGCTTAAGTGCTTAAAAGGGGGTCTAAAAATGCAATTTTATGATTTAAGAGAAGTTTATTTTTCAATTGGTGGTACGCAGTTACATAGTGGCAAGCTAGAGCTTACAAGCGAACCTACAACAAGAGCAGTGATTAGTAGTGAAGATAAAGGTATGCCTGTAATAAGCTTAAGAGATCCCAAAACAATAACTTATGTTTTCAATATTGAAGTGACACTAGGTAGTCATGACTACATTTTGTTAACTGAACTTTCTGATGAACAGTTTTACAATATGGACGTGAGAAAAGAGGATAAAATGCTTGATTTAGCATTCAATGATAGAATTGCTACCAAAATTATTTCTAACTATGCAATTTTTACTGAAGAGCCTTCAAGAAGTTATTCTGCTGAGGCCGAAAAAGTATCTTTTGAAATTAGGGCTATTAATTGCCAAAAATCTAAACCAAACAACACTTAAAAGGAGGGTCTTATTATGATAATGAGATATAAAATGAAAATTTTAACTAAAAATAAAACTTATGAATATCCGCTGAGAGTACTTCCGGTCTATGAATGGGATAAAGTGCTAGGATTTAATCAAAGTGACGCTGTTTTAAAGCTTAATGAGGTTAAATACTTAAGAGAAATCACAAGCTTAATGATAAGTCCAAAATTTTTAGACGAATTCTATGTGATTTTGGATCAAAATAGAGAATTTATTTCTTATTATAAGGACTATCTTGTTGCAATAATTTACACTGCACAATTTAATACTTTTCATTTAGACAATGATCTAAAAAAGCCCGCTTTAGTATATTTGAGTGAGTATGAAAATAATGTTGGTGATTTTGTTGCTTTTGACTATATTAATGAAAATTTTGATTATGAAAAAGTAGCCACTTCGCTTTCATCAATTACATCAAATTCCAATGAGCTGGTTGCTAAATGAGCAAAAGAAATAGAGATATTGATAAAGCTATTGCAAGTCTTGATGAGACTAGAAAAAAATATTTTAACTTGCTTGACGAGATTAAGAACGATAAATACTTTTTCCCAGTAATTATGAATATTTGCTCATACTACTCGGTTAAAAAATTGCCTTATGACGAGCTTTTAGAAGTCAATAGACTTGCTGAGATTAAATTAGAAAAAGAATTGTATGAATTAATTTTAAGCAAGTGAGGACTTAGTGAGCGACAAATTCACCATTAAATTTAAAGGTATTCTTGATCATGCTGCAACAAAAAAGGCCATTGAACAAGATATTTCTAAAATGGAAAAATATCTTAAACCTAAAAAATCTAGTTTGGGTAGCACTAAAGATATTGTAAAAAATAATTTGTCGGACAAGAAAAAAGAACTTAGTAGACAATCTAAATTTGAAAGCTTAAGAGAGCGTGTTGAGAAATATAGACTTACACAAACTAAAAAACTTATAAAACAGGGCATGGGATTTGAGAAAGCTAGAAAAGAGGCTTTCAGAAGATCTTTAATGTCTGATAGAGACAAAAGGCATCTTGAGTATAAAGAACTTGCAAAAGAATCAAAAGCAAAAAGTAAAATGTTAGCGGCCTCTCAAGGAAAAGGACTTGTTGCCAAAATTGCAATAGGTAGTGCCCTAAGGAATATCATTAGCAACGCTATGAGTAAAGTTGGAGGAGGCCTTTTAGGTTTTGCTAAAAAAGCAGTTGAAGAAGACACCAAAACAAAAAGAACAAAACTTCTCAATAGTGCATTTTTTACAGATAACGAACGAAATATGATTATGGGAAATAAAGACAAGAATACTAAGGGAATTCTTGACGGAATGAAGGGATTTGAGCGCGACTTAGAAAAAGAAGAATTCTTAAATCAAGCAAGTGTCTTTAAGGGTACTTTAAGGGACTTAGATATGTTAAATGAAACTAATTTGAAAAACGCAGTAGAATTTGCAGCTATGCTTAAATCCAGTGGTGCTATGAGCAGCGAAGATGCAGTAAAGGCTGTTAATAGTGTTCTTGGGGGTGATGGAAGTGAGCTTTTTGATCTATTAAAGAAGTCAGGTGTTGGAGACAAATATATAGAAGATGCCAAAATGGCCTGGCAAAGCGGGGCTCAAGTAGATCTAGATTCCAGAATTACCAAGATGATGGAAATGTTCAAGGATTTTAAATCTTTCGGCCTTACAAAAAAAGTCAATAATGCTGAAAGTATTCAAAGTAATTTGGCTTCAGCTGAGCAAACTCTTCAAAACTTAACCACCACTGTCTTAGACCCAATACTTGGCCTCGTTAATAAGATAACTAAATACTTTGAAGGCTTTAAGTTTGAAACACACATTATTAATCCCATAATTGATGGCATTAAAAGTATTTTTAATCTTAATTATTTCTTTGCAAAATTAAAATCGATGCTACCTGGATGGATGGGCGGAGATGAGGGTGCGGCTCTAAAAAAACTACAAGAAGAAGTTCAAAATCAAGACAATGCTAACAACACTCCATAATTTTGGTAAAAGGTAATTACTTATGGATATTAACAATAAAAATACTAACAATAAAACAATGTTACCCCAGGAGATTTCTCAAATAATAAGAGATGTAATAACCCAAATATTTGCTCTTTTTGGAGCAGATAATTTTTTAGTGTTATTTCCTAGAATGGATCTAAAAGGTTTTGGATATGTTCCTCAATTGTTTTTTATAAAACCAAAAACCGAACTCATAACACGCACTTACAATACTAGTTGTTCTAAAAGACCGGTCATCAATTATTATGATAGAAAAGCGGAATATGTCAGCTACAATCCGGTAATGACTGGTGAACATATATCATTAAACGGTGGAATACTAACATCCTTATATAAGGATATGCTTTCTTTACTCAAAATGACTGTTTTTGGCAATACTATGCTACGCTTTGACGCTCATCTTGTAAAAGAACAACTAGCCAATAGAATACAAGCACAAGTCCCTTTTAGTATATATAGTCCAACTTTTGGCCTTAAAGAATTAGCTGTAATTACAAGTCTTTCGTTTAAGGACACTCCTTTCATTGACGAAGTTGAGGTTAGTTTATCAATAGAAATAGTAAAAACATTTGCATTGGAAAAATATAAAGGATAAAAAATGCTGTTACTACAATATGATTTTAAAATTGAGTTCTACAATGTAGATACATCAAAAAAATCACCTGATGGAATTCCTTTCGCCGAAGAAATTCCTAAAATTATCATCAATACACAAGATGGAATTCATATTGATATTTCAATATCCAACGTGTATTCAAATATTCATACTATAAGTTCCAAACAAGCAAAAGTCGTACTTTGGAATCTTCCCTTAGACTTCACCGACGACATTAAATTTGGAGATATAGTAAAAATATATTATAAGAAATTTGCTCATGAAAAAAATTTTGATTTCATAATGGCAGGAACTTTAGGACCTCCTATGAGTACTGATTATCCGGGTGGGGATTTTAGTGTAGATCTTGATGTTCGTTTATTAACTAAAAGCAACTTCTTCAATCGTAAGTTGGCAGGCAAAGAAGGCAAAAACTTTAAAGGCAAAACGGTGCAGGAGGCAATAGAATCTGTATTTCCCAATCGCAATATCCTTAATATGGATGAAAAAGATTGTCTTAAAATTATTGACAAAGATATTTATGCCACAACACCAAAAGAGTTTATTGACAAAATAAAAGGAACATATGTTCATAACGTAATAGCCGATATTGGTACTGGGTTACGGGGATATGAATGCTATCTGATATTTACTAATTATATAAAAAAGGGGGAAAATGTCCACTACGAGGCATTAGAAGACTATGGACTTGAATTTATACCACAACAAGAAATTACTTTGGGCACAACACTCAAAAAAAATCTTATATTTTGGAACGCAAAAACATTTTTCACACATAAGTTAAATGTTGGAGATAAAGTCTCATTTATTGATGGACTAGGGAAAATGATAAAAACCACTATAAAAGAAACAAGTGCAAGGCTTAGCAATACAGGAGAGTGTTCATTAATATTAAAGTTAGACGATGATTCTAATACAAAACGTAAAAAATAAAGGGGACTAGAATTAGAATGAATGAAGACTATGAAATTTACAGAATGAATCAACGCCTTTATGGCCAGGCATTGGCTCAAGAAGACCTTAAAAATTGGATTTATTCAAACATTTTTATAATTAAAATTGGCACTGTAAAGGAGTTTAAACATCAAACTCAAGAAGCTATTGTTACAATACCCGAATTTGAAGATTTAGAAATTCACACAAAAAATATCTCTAATATCAGTTTAGAACTATCAAAAGGTGATTGCGTTTTACTACTTCAATCAAGCATTAATATTTTTGATAAAAATAACGACATTCACTTTGACAAACATCATTTTTATATACTTAGTGCAATTAGCCCAAAGACTTTAAATCTAATCTCTGATACTGTTAAAATTAAAGCAAACAATAACATTGAAATAGCTAACCAAACAACTAGCTTAAAAACAATTCTCAAAAATATTGTAAGTGCTATTGAGGGTATAAAAGTCGTACCCGCACAAGGAGGCCCAGTAATTGAATCAGTCAGTCTAAAAATAGCAACCACTAAAATTAATTCTGATATTAATAGCTTGTTTAAGTAATTTTTGCTAAATATGGTATAATTACTAGTATGGATTTAAGATTAGGCAATAATTTTGAATTGGTATTTAATAACGATTTATCACTTGTTGATGGAATTGATGAACAAAAACAAAGATTTTTGATATTTTTAAAAACCTTAAGGGGTAGTTTAAGCTATGCTCCTCATTGGGGACTGGACTATTTCTTGCTTTTAAAACTGTTAAAAATTAACAATCTTCACGCTGTAAAAAATTATTTTCACGAAATATCTAAAGAACTTAACTTAGATTTAATAAATATTTCAACTACTATACAAGACAACAAAGCACACATATCCTTTTTTTTCTCAGGCGATGTTTTGAATATGGAGTTTAATTTATGAGTATAGTTTTTGATTCTGATTTTGGCATTTTAAAACGTACAATTAAGGATATTGTAAGATCGAAAAGAGAATATTTGCGTGTAAATTATGGGATTAATATTGATGATAACCAAAGCTCAATTTATAACATTATTGCGTCTTCTTTAGCATTAATTGAAGAAGAAATAATTAATGAGCTTAATCTCTTTTTTTCTAAAATGAAACCGGGTGGCACTTATTGGGCTGCTATTGAAGAACACATTTCTTCTAAAAGCACAACTTACAGCGCGGTTCGCACGGCTTTACTTAATCTTGATGGGGTTGAGTACACTAATATTAAAAGTGCAGCTGGTAAAGCCAACATATATCTAATTTTAAAGGAAACTTTACTAGACGATAGTAAATCTAACATTAATAGTCCTGAATTTAAAGCAAAACTTTGGGAAACATTATATCTAACAACTCCTAGTGGGACTTTACTTGAGGGAGACATCGAAATTGATGGCCTCAATTCAACTGGACAACGGAAATCCTATAAAATATCGCTAGGGAAAAGAAAATATGTTTATATGAAAGTAAAGTATAAACTTGACCTTAAAAACTACCTCTACTTAAATATTGACTCTCAAATTAGGGATATATATTCTAGGATTATTTCAAATAACTATTCTGATATGGGAATTAGCTTTGAATATCAAGACTTTTTTGCTCCAGTTAATGAAGTTAAAGGAATTAAGTTTATGGAAATAAGTGCTTGTATTAAAGATACAGACACTGAGAGTATTACAAAAATTGGTGATAGCGATTTTAAAAAAAATCAAGATATTGCCATTAATGATGACACAATGCTACTTTTCAATATGACAGATAGATTGCTTATTGATATTGGATAGTTAACAAATATGAAAATACCCAATCTTTTCAAAAACACCGAAATTCATAAATTTATACGTACAGAAACAGAATATGCACAAGCATTGCTTAATGAACTTAAGTCCCTTAATTCCAACTTCATATCCATTAATGTAATAGAAAATATAAAATCAAGATATATTGCAATATGGATATCTCAAGTTTTATCTATCTTTTATGCAAAAACTCAAACTTTACAAAGTATTACAAGCAATATTAATAGTGTTATTTTTGCTTTACGTCATATTGGCACTGACGAGTCATTTAGACTGATTTTCAAGACCTTTTTAAATGTAGACATTGAAGTTACTACTCCTGAAGCTGGGGTTATTGATATCTCTTTAAAAGGGGTAATAAAAACAAACTTTACTACATTTATTTCGCCTAGCACTAAGAAAGGAAAACGACTAAAAAAGATAATTCTTAGAGAAAAGAAGCCGGGATACGCTGCATCTAAAAAAGCTTTAGTATTTAACTCACTTCCTAAAGGCTATGATCATTCAATTTATGCTTTTATTAAGAGAATTATTCCTATTGGTAGAGTTCTCAAAATTAATAATACAGATGGTAACAATATTATTACTTTCAATAACTAAGGAGGTTTTATGGCTGATGATCAAGAAAAATTACTGATTGATGAAGAAGAAACGGTTCAAATTAAAGATTTAAATAAGGTTACGACCGTTAACAATACTGATCTTTTACTGCTTGATGATGGAGCTGCAAGCAGCAATGCTATCACCTTTAAAAACTTCTTAAAAACCGTTAATCACCAAACATTTAAAGGCGAAGAGCTAGGCTATTTTAAAGAGATAATTAAATCTACAATCGCTACTGAACTTGCAGCTGATAAAGATTTTATAAAAAGCATTTACGATTTAATCGTTGACAAGCTAATTGAGAATGAATCTAGTAAACTTTCAAATCTTTTTAGTAAAATCAAATCGCGCCTTACAGATAGCATATCATCAGCCACTTTATCTAGAAGTGATGATCTTTTGATAATGCCTTCATCAGATACTATTCAAAAAACACCCGTTCCTAAACATATACTTGGAGTACCATCAAATTTTACTTATGGCAGCATAACTAGAAGTACTACACTTTATCCTTCTGACTATGAGAATAAAGCGATATCTATTAATATGGAAGACAATGATGATGTAACTCTTATTTTTTACAAAAATTACGATAATGATCCCATTTATCTTGATATTGAGATTCAAGTAAAAATCAATGATAATAGGATGCAGAAAAAATCATTAAAACTTATGTATTCTGATGAAATTACATACAATTGGGTTTATGAAATTACGGGCCCTCGCGGACTATTCACCAGAACTCCCATTTATAACGGATGGTATATCCAAAAAAGAGCCTCCTTGTATGGAGATTCAGTCCCAGATCTTTTAAAACTGTAAGCTTTTTTAGCAAAAATTACGATTTTGATATATAATGTATATACAAATAAAAAATTAAAATAAAGGATTAAAAAATGGATACTATTAAATTAACAGAACTTCTTATCAATTTAAACGAAATTAAACTTATAGCCGTAATGATTTTTGTAACAGTGTTGGTTTTAGGAGTATTAATTCTTCTCAAGCCTTTACTAAAAGACATATTGACTATTGTAATAGGCAAGATTTTTAAGAATGGTAATGGTAATGGCAAAAATCACATTAAAAAAAGAGATTAACTTATGAAATTATCCAAAGATAATGTTGAGCTTGGACTTACGTCTTTATCAACCCTTATTGATATATTTTCTAAATTTGAAGATGAATTTGATGAAATTGCACATAAAGGATTCTTTTTGGTTTATGAGCTGTATTCTCATTATAAATTAATCTATACAGCAAATATGGAAAGACTTGAGAGTGCATTAACCCCAGCAATAAATAAAGCACTCGCTCCATTAAATGAAAAAATCAATCAATGCATTGACTTAGTTAATTCTGATGAAAAAAATCTCAAAATATCTAATGATCTGAAATTCAATCAGGAAGGAAAACCTATCTATAAGGAAAGAACAAATAATGCAAAATAACACTATTGGTTTAGGACTTAATTTACTATCCAGCTTAACTAACATAGCTAAAACTGATACAAACATAGATCATAATTACATTAATACTTTTAGTAAAGTAATAGATTTTTTCTACAAAACATATATAAGCACACTAAAATCTATGGAAACAGCTGAGTCAACTAAAATATTTGAAGAAATACAAGACATTTTAAAATACAACATTGAGATAATAGAGGCTATCTCTACTGATAAAAGCAAAAGAATTATCACTTCACTTAAAGCAACACGTAACAAAATCATGAAAGAATATATCAAAATACTTAAAAGAGGTGAAAATGCTTAAAAGATTGCATTGTCTACTAATTGCTTTGCTACTATGTTGCACCACTATTGCCAACCTACCAGAAGAGCCAAAACCGCCAATTATTCCAACACTAAAATCTTTAGCTAAATATGAAACACAACTTTCAGAGCATGTTATGTACCTAGTAACATTTTTAGCTAAAACAAAAGTCAAAGTTAATGACCCAAATTATCCAGAATATCCTTATCCAGACTTATCAACACTAAAAGACGAACACTCCATAACTGCAGTAAAACATAATATCAACATATATTTAGAGTACATTAAAAAAACAAAACCAATAGCGGAAAAAGTCTATAATAAATATTCCCAATTAAAAATGTAAATTACAAAAAGGTTTTTCTTGCAAGAAATTCTATTTTACATATAAAAATCTCTAAAGCCAATTAATCTAAAATAGTGTATAATATGACCATAAGGGAAAATTTTATGGAAACAGTGTCAACAAATATTGCAGGTGTAACTCAAGAACAAATATATAAAGAATTTATTAGACTGGGCATGGAACAACTAATAGCACAAGATTTATCTAAAAGATATTATCACAATGAACTAACATATAGAGATTTAGAAAATTTAGAAAAACAATTTGATATAAAATTTGATAATCTTATTTCTAAAATAGATACTGTAGAAAAGAATTTAAATGTTAAGATTGATGCTGTTAAAAGCGAACTTAATACTAAGATTGACAATGTGGAAAAGAATTTAAATCTAAAAATAGATAGTTTAGATACTAAGATAGATACTGTAGAAAAGAATTTAAATTTAAAAATAGATAGTGTTAAAAATGAACTTACTGCTAAAATAGACAATGTGGAAAAGAATTTAATGTCTCTTTCAGAAATGCTTAAATGGGTATTAGGAATTATGGGAGCAATGTCTATAACAATGATAGCCGGGCTAATATTTGCTTTCATTTCTAAATAGCTACTACCTCACTTAAAGAATATCAATTCAAATAATAATTGTTTATCCAATATTTAGTATTAATAATTGATTAAGTGAATATTAATAATAAAAAAAGGAATAATAATGAAAATTATCAACATATTATTTTGTTTATTTTTACTAATGCTAAACGGCTGTAATTCTAATGATACTAATAATAGCCAAACAAAAAGTAGACAAAAACGTGATTTAACCCAAAAAGAAGCAACACAAGAAAAACCTAAATCTAAAGAAGAACTTCTTAGAGAAAAGCTAAATGATAATCAAAAAACACACCTTGACTGGTTAAAAGAAGCTCTGGGCAATGATGGAGAATTTAATAAATTTTTAGGATATGATGAAAGCAAAATAAAATCTGCACTTGATCATATAAAGAGTGAACTTGACAGTTGTACTGGAGATAAGGTTGAAAATAAAAATACCTTCAAGCAGGTCGTTCAGGAGGCCCTTAAAGGGGGCATAGACGGCTTTGAAAATACTGCAAGTAGTACGTGCAAAAATTCATAATATATAGCAGCCCCCAAATAGGGGGGCTTTACCATGTAAGAATCTTGCTATGCTGCAAATATCTCATCAAACCGTTCATATTCTTTTAAGACACTAAAGAATATTAATGGGCTAGGACCATAAGCAGTCCTCTTAAACACCACAAACTTTTCAAAATCTTGTAAATCCTTTAATTTATTATTTTTCTTGAAATAGTTTTTTATAATCTCCGCCCAATAGTTTATACTCTTAAAATCACTATTTTTCTCAAAATACGAGATTAAATCAGATTCAATTTTCTTGATATCATCAACATTATTGGGGTCTATATTCTGAATAAAGCTTATTTTTTGAATAATTGAGTTTATATTATCTTTTATTGTAGGGCTATTTACCCAATCTTTTATATTAGACAACGCTTCTTTAAAAACACCGTAATAATAAAACCTATCTTTTTTTTGTTCTTGCTTAATGTCTCTTTTCTGGTTTTGAATAGTGTTATTTTTTTGATTTTGATTAATCTCTTGTTTTTGCTCTCTTTTTTGTTCTTGCTTTTGATTAACACTAGATTGTTTGCTAGGCATAGAATTTCTGTTTTCATAATTATTGTAAATAGGTGCTGCATCAGTATCCATTTCGCTTCTTATGCAAAGATGCCCTACTAAAGCGTACCTTTTGAAATAAGTAATAGCTGATCCAACAAATTGTGGCATCGTATTCATATTTTTAGACCCATTTTCACTGTTCCATTGTAATTTATCTGTATGAATTCGCGTATCAAATGAGTATTTGTACACAGTGCTTGTACTGTAGAATGTAGTCCTAATATAATCAACTATGCCATATTGCCCCTCTACAGAAATTGGGGCTTGCGTAAAAAAAAGATCCAAATTATGCTTATCAATAACACTATAAATTACTTCTACTATGTCATTGAAATCTTGATACTTATACCCATACCCTTTAAGACTTTTGTCAATACGCGGCAAGTTTCTGATTAGGGTGCTCATATCTTTTCTGAATTTAATTTCTCCTTGAATATTTTCTTGTGGATTATTATTGTTTGAAAGATTTTCCATCTTTTTCCTCCTTATTTTGTAATAAATAATTATATAGCAAAAACTATTTTTGCCAACTTTTTTACAAAAAATTTTACACAAAAGAAGTGGGACTTAACCAAATTCCCTTTAAAAAGAATTTCGCCAAGTTCCCACTATGATTTTAGAAAACTACAAAATAAGGTAGGTAAAAATATGAAGATATTTTCCTACGCTATTTGCAGTATAGTCTAATTTGTGATTAAAATCAATAAATCTTTTTACCAAATTACAAAAAGTGTATTTAATTAATAAGATTAATAATTAAAATTTAATATTTTTTTAGAAAAGTATTTACTTTTAAATCAAAATTTTGCATTATAATAGTAATTGTTAATAACAAAATAAGGAGTAAAAAATGAAAGATTTTTTAATCACCACAAAAAATCCCACTTGCCACAACAAACACCAACACAAGTTAATATATCTTACATCAACAGTAGATTTTCTAAACAAAAAAGATAAGAAATATACACAACAAAACATACTCTATTACTATAATAAAAATCTAAAAAGAAATGGTTTGGCTCCCACTACACTGAGAACAATGCAAAATTATCTTTATAAATTAGAAAAAGTATTAAAAGTCACAACGAATTACTACCAACACATGGGTGTAAATTGTGGAACTGAAATTTACTATAAGCTAAAGTATCCTAAAAAAGAATGTTACCAGAAAATCAACAAGTACTTTAAAGAACGAAAAAACTCTAGATTTAAATCTAGAGTTAATAACCATTTTAAAGACAATGTTTCTAAAAATAGTAGTGTAAATTCAGTGGAGTGTTTAAGTAATAAAAATAATATAAAAGAAGAAAGAAAGATTAAAGAAATAGAAAAATATCAACTAAGAAATTATTTCAATAATTGTAACTTTAAAACGGAAGAAGCTCTTTCTATTTTGTATTTAAATACTGATAAAGATACTAAGATTGAGGCAATAAATATCTTAAAACAAAATGAAATTGCCCTAATAAAAAAATTCAATATAAAAAAATCTTGCATGAAAGAAAAACAAAAAAAATTAAAAGAAATTCTATACAACACTAGGAAAAAATTAGAAGAAAACGGGTACAATCCCAAACAATTAGAAATAAATTTACAAAAAGTATACGAAAATTACAAATACAAGCCCCATTTTATTATTGAAAATCATAAATATAATGATTTAGGTTACATAAAACGTAAATTAGAAAAGTCGATTGAAAGAAAAAAAGAAAATTCTCAACAAAATTATCAAAATTTAAAGGAAAATATTTTCAATATCCTTATTGAACAACTAAAAAAAGAAGTAAATATTGAAATTCTAAAGCCAATTATAAAAGAATATTTGAATAACCAAAAGAAAATAGAATACAATAAAGTATTTGGTATATATCATCTTGAATTATTAGAAATAATAAAAAATGAAAAAAATTCTTTAACCACAGAAGAATTTAGCATAAAGGCCGTATGAGGATTTAACATGGAAAATGCACCAGAACCTATTGAAACTGTAAAAAAGGGTAAATGTAAGGTTGAATGCCAAAATAAAGAACGCTTTATTTTAATTGAAAAAGAAAATGGTAAAGCAATGTATCATACAAAAATAATGATGGATATTTATAAATTTGGAGTTTATGAGAAAAAACACGAATTTAGATTATCATTGAGGGCCTTATTTAATGGGGAAAGGATTGTTGAAGAAACTCATTTGTACCCAATTAAAGAAGGAGATAAGTTTATTGGTATTTTTTATGGCTACAGAAAACCAATAAAAAAGCCATTAATAAAGTATCAAATAAACGGAACTAGAAAAGCATATGCATTAGCAAGGGCATATTATATGGAATTTAGATTTAAAGCCGGAAGTGTATTTTGCTATTTCAAGGGATTATATCGATTATTAGATAAAAAAAGAACAAATAATCATTACAACAAAGTTTTATTTAGTATGTTTACAGATTTAGAACAACAAGTATATAAATTTTATGGGAAAAAATACCCAGAACAAGGACCGTTAATAAAATGGATAATAAAAAACCTAAAATAATAACAATAGCGTCAATTAAGGGCGGTGTTGGCAAAAGCATGTTGTCAATTATATTTTCATATATTTTAAGCGAAATGAACAATAAAGTGTTGATTGTAGATTTAGATCCTCAAAATAGTTTAACCAGTTATTTTTTACAATATATCAGAAATATTGAATTGAATAATGTTTATTATCTTTTAAAAAGAGATCAAAACATTGCTTTTAATGAATATATAAATTCAATAAATAATAATATGTATATTATTCCGGCCCATCCAATTTTATGTAAATTTGAAAAAGGAGATATTCCTTATAAAGAGCTTATGTTAGAACATATATTTGATAAAAATTTACATTATTATAATTTTGATTATGTAGTAATTGATACTCCCCCTAGTTTAAGTTCTTTATTGTTTAATGCGTTAAACATTACACATAAAGTTATAATACCTATTCAAGCAGAAAGGTGGTCTGTAGAGTCTTTGCCAATATTAATGAATGAAATAAAGGAAGTTGAAATAATAAGAAAGAAAAATATTGATGTGTTAATAATAGAAAATCAATTTATAAAAAATAGAAATACGTATAAAGATATTGAAAGTATTTTGCAGTCAGAATACAAAGATCTTATTAAAGGAAGAGTTCATTTTTATAATTCAATTAAGGTTTTTATAAATGAATTGAAAGAGCCTAATAATAAAGAAATTTATTATCAAGAAATAAAAAAAATATTAAACAATATGTTTTAAAAGTCTTCCGGAAGACTTTTAAAAATAAATCAGAAACTTAGGAGGATTAAGTGTCAAAGTTAAAAGTAAAAAAAATATTATTAAATAATAGAATTGAGGATGTTCAAGAATTTGAAAATGAGGAACTTGAATATAAAAGCTATAAGGATCAACTTCGTAGAATTACTGTTGATGATGTTGAGAATAAAATTAAAACAATGAAAATCCTATATAAAATAAGAGAAAAAAAACTTTATTTGATTGATGGTTATAAAAAATTTGAAGACTTTTTGTCAGAATTTATAATATCTAGAAGTCAGGCTTTTTTATACCTTAAAATTTATAGAAAAGTATTAGAGGGGAGCATATCAATAAATGATATTAAAGAAAAAGGCTTAAAGGGTGTATATAGAAATATATTAAACGTAGAAATTAAAGAGGATAAGTCAAAGCAAAATCCAATAAAACCCCTAAGATTTCAACTTAAAAAACAGGAAAGTTATAATTTTTATAAAAAAAATGCCAAATTTACTAGTTTTATGATGGACGAGATTTTTGAAAATCAAAAAGATTTGATTAATAAACTTTTAAAAAAATATAAAGAATTAAAAGGATAATAAAGGGGATTTTATGAGTAATTTAGCCTACAATGCTCTTAAAATAGAAAATATAAGGTTAGAATTTTTAAATAAGGGGTTTAGTGAAGAGGCAATAGATTTTGTTTTACTTCAGAACGACAATTACAACTTTGAAGTTTTAAAGGAGAAAATGAATTCTTTAGAACAACAAATAATTAATGTAGAAAAGAATTTTCAAAAAGATATAGATAGTGTAAATACTAAAATAGATAGTGTAGAAAAAACTTTGCAAAAAGATATATCTAGTCTAGACAATAAAATAGATATTTAAAAAAATGAACTTAATGCAAGCAATAGAACAATACAAGTAATTCTAATAATGGGAATAACGTTTGCCCCAATTATCTATTCTATATTTAATAAGTGTTTTTTCAATTGAAAATGATTAAAATTTTATAAAGTAATAAGTTAGTATATAGCTCTAAAGTAGAACTTATTTGAATTTTTTAACAAGATAATTTAAATAGGTTCTTTTATTTTAATAAATACAAAATAATTTTAATTCTAAATTGAACTGAATTTAATTGTTTAGTGAGTTTATCTAAAATAAATTAAGCTAAGCCCGCGGCTTTATTAAGCTCTTTAACATGAGAATTTAATAAAGCTTTTATTTATTATAATAATTTCTGTAAAAAGCCTGACAAAAATAGTTTTAGTTATACATATGTATATGTATAACTAAAAAAATATATTGCTATCAAAAAAATCCAATTAAGTTGGGTTTAGCTAAGTTCTTTAACAAGAGAATTTAAATAAGCCCAACTAATTTTTTGTAAAATTTTTTGTAAAAAAGTTGGCAAAAATAGTTTTTGCTATATAATTATTTATTACAAAATAAGGAGGAAAAAGATGGAAAATCTTTCAAACAATAATAATCCACAAGAAAATATTCAAGGAGATCTCAAAATGATAAGTGTTAATCAACAAAGTTTTACTGGATGCGAAATATTTGAGGAAAAATCTTCTCCCATTAAAGAAAAAAGTAAATTAAGTAAGATAGGTAAGAAATTACCCGGAATAAGCAGTCAAGAATGTTTTAGATTTAATCGAAATATTGATTTTAGTCTTCAAAGAAACAAGTTAGATAAATACGGTGCTAGTGAAGTAGGTAATATTCTTGTTGGAGGTGCTGGGCTGAAAGATTTAATGATAAACAGAGTGCTTAAATATTTTGATATGAGTCTACCTTTTGAAGAGAATTTATATATGCTCAAGGGCAAAGAGTTAGAGAATTTAGGATTTAGAGAATTTGTTAAAGCACATAGTGATAATATTAATGTTTTGTATAAAAACAAATATGCCAATGGAGTTGATAAGTATAACTATTTCAAAAAAATGGGTAGTTCACAAACTTTAGTGGGCTCAACAATTGATGGCTGGTTTATTAATAATAATGGCGATTTAGAACTATTAGAGATTAAAAGTAGCGACTCTCATTATATGAGTAGTGCTATTGCTGAGTACAATAAAAATGGCAATTTTTTAAGCAGTAAATATTTTTTCAAATATTATGTACAAGCACAAATGCAGCTAGCATGCACTGGGCTTGAGTATTGTAATTTGTTCTTTTTAATAGATGCTGCACCAATTAACTGTAAGATTAAAAGAGATGAGGCCTTAATATCAAAAGTGTTTGAATTTGTTAATAAATGTGAATTAGAAATTATAAATTTAAAAAAAGATATTTATAGTAACTATAGAGACGATTACTTAATGGCACATAATTTTAATGAGGATACGTTTATAAAACTTGTTGAAGATTTAGTAGAAAGGAGTGATTTTTATAGTTCTGGAGTTGAGTTTGATTGGGCAAGAGAATTTATAGAATATGTTGATTGTACAGACCTTGAAATTAAGGATAATCAATCTGCTGAAAATCTTGCGTATGATTTAATGGAGATTGATAGTCTACAAAAAGAATTAAATAGAATCCAAAACGAAAATAAAAAAAGAGAAAAGCCCATTAAAGATAGGTTGAAGATGCTAATTTACAATATTACGAATACATATCCACTAATTGAGCAGTTAAATTATAAATTTGGAGAGTTTGTGTTTACTCTTGACCCTAAGAAAAGGGCAATATCAGATAGATTAAAGGGACTACTACCAACAAGTGGTGCAGTATTTTTCCCTAGCAATATAGCATTTGCAAATAGTGTTAGTGTCCCCATGTGAATGGGTGCACTAAAAAATTAAAAAAAATAAATTTAATATAGGAGGATTAATTAATGCTTATTAATAAAATAAAACAAGACAATAGAACTTTACGCCCAGAGATACAAAGGTGGGGCTGTTACTTTTTGTGTCTACATTATTATACAAGTCTATTTAAGAAACGTGAATTTAATGTTTATGAGATAAATGCAGCGTATTATAGATTTATAGGACTTGGATATATTAAGAGCAATTGTTTTATTATAAATCCATGTATGATACTTAATTACTACGGAATTAGAAGTAGTGTGAGATATGAGTCTTTAAATTATTTAGGTGCAGCCAATGAATTTGAAATAAGCGAAGTTAAAATCGATAAGGTTAATGGATATCACTTTATAGCAACAAAAAATAAAGAAATATTATATGATTCACTTGACTTGAAACCTCGTGGAAAAATATTTAAAGTAACTTCAAAGCGTATATTTAAACTGAAATAGTTTTACTAAAGTTTAAGGCACTTTTTAGCACATTCATAAGCTTGAATTTTATTAGCAGAAGAGAGTCCGTAGATATTATCAATTTCATTGGTTGAAGAATATTTCATAAGTTCTTTAATTTGAAAAGAATTGTAGCCGTTAGATTTCAAATTTGAAATAAATAAATTTCGACATAGATGGAGAGATTTATTTACACGAAATCCCGATTTTTTAAGAAGATTTTTGAATTTTTTAGAAATATGGACAATATCAATTTGGTTATCTTTAAACTTATGTTTGTTCTTTTGAAAAAGATAAGTACGTCGCGAGTCAAGAGTTTTTTCTTGGAAATGATTTTTATGTGCTGTTTGGATAGCCTCGAACTCTTCTGAGTTGATGACAATTTCTCTAATACAAGAGGTATTTCTTTTTTTTGCCACATTTACTTTAATAGTATATAAAGTTTTTCCGGTTTTGCTTAAAAAAGTTGAAATATCTTGCATTTTTACTTTTTGCATTTCAGTGCCTCTACATCCACTTATTAAGAGTAGATGCACAAACCAACCAGAAATTGGGTCAATTTGTTTTAGGGTTTTGGCACATTTTAGAATTAATTTAATACTTTTAGGGGTCAAATAAAACTTAGGAGTTGGTTTTGAATTTTTTTTCTTACGTTTAGGTGAATTTTCTAGAGATTTAAGAATTTTATTTTCATTTTCTAGAATTTTGTTTTTATTTAATGCATTTTGGTATTCTTGAAATAGTTTGAGCGTAAAATCCATATTGAAATTATTTAAATTAAAAGAATTATTAGTATCCATAAGACAAGCTCCTTATAAGTGTTACTTTTAAATTAAGTAAAAGTAATAAAAATAGATGAAAAATGTAATTTATATTGTACCAAAAACTAAAAATTTTAGTCAAATTTTGTGAGTTCTCATTGCATGCAAAATCTGGGCTGTAGAGCAGGTGGGATAAACAGAAGAGGCAATTTTTAAGGGTGGTACACAAGAAAGATACAATACTTTGTGTAATATATAGCAAAGACTTTGAAATTTAATTTGTATGTGTTTTGTAGTCTCTTATAATGAGTAGTGCATTTGCAATGGAGAGATTTTATGAGTTTGATTAAAATTACATTTTAGTTTTGTAACAATGTAATTCGAAATGTAACAAAATTATATATTTAAATCTTTGAAATATTGCAATTATTAGCTGTTGTGGTAATATTGGGACTTATGGAGTAACTTATGAATAAGAAAATGAAAAATTTAATTATTTGTGCAGTTTTTGTTTTGATAATTTCTTGTAAAAATAATACTTTATCTTTATATGATGAGCAAAGTATTGGCTAGGTAAAATTTTGAAAAATAATTAGAAGGGGAACCCCATGAACAATGTTTCAGAAAAAAATCAAGAAATGCAAAATAATATTCAAGCAAAAATAAGCTTCAGAAAAGATATGAAAACCCTAAGAATGAATTTATCAGGGATTAATAAGAATTCTAAGGGGTACGAGTATAATTATCGAAGTTTAGATGACATAGTTAGAGAAATTAAAAACGTTATTGATAAGCATAATTTGGATCTTTTTTTTACGCAAGATCCAATTTCTGTAGAGGGGCAATATGGCATAGTTGATTATATTAGGACGACATTCTACAGTACAAGCACTGTGTACAAATACTCATTTGATACGCCAACTTTTACAGAAAAATTACAATGGACCAATGAAAACAGCTCTAAAAATGGAAAGACCGTACCCCAAATGGTTGGAGCAGCTATTACTTATTTCAGAAGGTGCGCTTTAGTTGGATATCTTCGCATAAAAACTGACGAATTTTTTGATTTTAATGTATATATTAAATATAAAAAAACAAATATCGGCAATTGGATAGATTTAGGAACTTTAGATCTAATAAAAGAAGAATATAGTATTGTAACAGATTTAAATGTTGGGGGGCACACGGCTAGATTATTTTCAGTAAAAGAGTCAGAAATTAACAACTTTGTAAATTCAATGATTAGAGGAGGAGCATTTAATGCGGATTATTATGGTTATCAAGAAGGAGAAGATTATAAAATCAAAAACATAGAAACAAAAATAGAAACTATTAATGACTCTCAATTTATTACATTTTTAGGAAGAGATAATACATATGCAATTTTATTAGAGGAATTTAAGATGAATTTAAAAAGAATTTGAAATAAACGCTTACAACATAGGAGACAATCTTTATGAATAAAAAAATAAAAATGTTTATTATTTGTGCTATTTTTATGCTGATAAGTTCTTGTAAGAATGATGTAACTAGTAAAGATTTAGAAGGGGCGGTGAAAGATTTAGAAAGTTCAGAACAAAATGTAAAAAAAACAGAACAAGAGATAAAAAAACAAGTTGAAGGATTTTTAGAAATTTTAGAGACAAAAGATTTAAACACATTAGATACAAAAGAAATTGAAAAACAAATTCAAGAATTAAAGAATAAGATAGAAAAATTAGACTCTAAAAAAACTTCTATTGAAACATATTCTGGGTATGAAGAAAAAATAAACAAAATAAAAGAAAAATTAAACGGAAAAGGACTTGAAGATAAATTAAATGAACTTTCAGAGAGCTTAAAAAAGAAAAAAGAGGAGAGAAAAAAAGCTTTACAAGAGGCTAAAAAGAAATTTGAAGAGTATAAAAACCAAGCTGAATCTGCAACTGGAGTAACGCATGGTTCTCAAGTCCAAAGACAAGGTGGTGTTGGATTACAAGCTTGGCAGTGTGCTAATAGTTTGGGGTTTAAAAATATGACTAGTGGTAATAATACTAGCGATATGACCAATGAAGTTATAACTAATTCGCTTAAAAAGATTGAAGAAGAACTTAAAAATATTGGAGAAACTGTAGAAGGTAAAAAAGAATAAAGAAAAAGTTTTTATTGTTAATCGAATTTAGAAAAACAAGGCCAATTGATAGTCTTGTTTTTCTATTTAAGCTATATCACTTATGAAGTGAAAATGCCAAAAACTATTGTTAAAAATATTGTTTATTTATATACTCTCTAGAGTTTTGATGTATATAAATGAAATTTCAGATTTTTATGATTGTTTGAGCCCAGGCACAAAAAAGGAAATAAGCAAACTTTATGGAGTTAAGCAATTAACTCTGGAACAAAAAAAGGATTTTTATAGAGGTTTTGTATCAATACAAGAATACAAAAGAAAAACCGGAAAAAGTATTGATGAAATTATAAATGGTATTATAAACCCTGCAAAAAATTTTATTAAAGATGTTCTGAAAGATAAGCATATAATAGAAAAGTATAAAAATTTCCAAAATATGAAGTTTGATTGTAGCTATAAGAAAGGAATGCTAGAAAAATGTTTGAAAAAAATGGGAGAGAAATATTCCGACCGGTTTTTGAGTATTGTTTCTGATATTATGGATGAGATTGGTAGAAAAGATCCAAAACGAGAATCAATAGACGGGGTTCTTAACTTTGTAGATATATTATTTATAATCATGCACTACTATGATAAGGGAATTTGCACAAGGAAGTATCTTATAAAAACAATAAAAGATTTTTCCAAATTGGTATAGTCAAGTTGTAGCAAAATTTAATAAATTAGTTAATCGCTATTTCTAAATCAATAAAAGTCAATAAATATCAAACATCTGTCAATAGATATCAATAAGATAATAGTTAATGTTAATAATTAATAAATTGAATTACTATTTAGAGTAATAAGTTGTTAATTTTGTTATTTTAGGAGAATTTTCTTGAAAAGAGCCAAAAGGTCTTTTAATGATTATGTTGCATACTTTAGAGAAGGATCGTTAAGTGATAAAGAAATAGCAGCTAAACTAAGGGTTTCTAAAGTAAATGTGTGGAGAATGAGACAAAAGTGGGAAAGTGGAGAAACTTCTGTTAGCGAGGACTCTAGACTAACAATTAGTGAAGATACTTTTGAACACCTTTTGTCGCAAACCTTTAGATCAGAAGTTAACGCTAGGAAAGTTAGAAGCGAATTGGATTTAGAGCGAGCCAATTTAGAATTAGGGTTTATACATGCATTTAAGCGATATTCTAGTGTTGAGCTTTTTAGTATGCATACTAAAATAGAAAATTTAAGAGCCGAAATTGATGCTTTAAATAAAGCAAGTAGTAAAAAAAACAAGCAAGTTGTTAATGGAGAAATTAATTCTTTAAAAAGTGAGCTTGATGAATATGTAAAGGAGTGCTCAATAAGAGAAATGGAGCTTTACTATGAATGTATGAAAAAACTTTCTTCTGCTCATGAAGTTGAGAATAAAGGCAATTACAAAAGTTATAAAGGGTACAAGTGAACTTATATCAAACAAAACTTTTTACAACACTACAAAAGGAATACAAAAATAAATATGGAGTTGACATATCACAATTTGTAAAGCTAACAAATTCTTCAATTAATTTTGATAAGTTTGAAAAAGAACAGTTAACCATAAAACAAAAAAATGTTATAAAAAGTATTCAAAAAAATAATGAAAAGAAGATTATACTCAGCGGCGGCATAGCTAGCGGCAAAACGTATCTTGCATGTTATCTTTTTCTCAAAAGTTTAATTGAAAATAAAAAGTTATACTCTGGTGATATTAATAATTTTATTATTGGGAATTCACAACGCTCAGTTGAAGTTAATGTTTTGGGACAATTTGAAAAGCTATGTAAACTTCTTAAAATTCCTTATATCCCAAGACATACAAATAATTCATATATATTAATTGATTCACTTCGTATTAATCTATATGGAGGAGATAAGGCAAGTGATTTTGAAAGATTTAGAGGCAGTAATTCGGCACTTATTTTTGTTAATGAGGCTACTACTTTACACAAGCAAACTTTAGAGGAGGTCTTAAAAAGACTTAGGTGCGGACAAGAAACTATTATTTTTGATACTAATCCTGATCATCCAGAACACTATTTTAAAACCGATTATATTGATAATATAGCGACATTTAAGACATATAATTTTACAACTTATGATAATGTGCTACTTAGTAAAGGATTTATCGAAACACAAGAAAAACTCTATAAAGATATACCATCATATAAAGCAAGAGTTTTGCTAGGTGAGTGGATAGCAAGCACCGATTCAATTTTTACACAAATAAATATTACTAATGATTATGTATTTACTAGCCCGATAGCATATTTAGACCCAGCATTTAGTGTTGGAGGGGATAACACTGCATTATGTGTTATGGAGCGAGTTGATGATAAGTATTATGCTTTTGTATTTCAAGACCAACGACCAGCCAATGATCCTTATATTATGAATATGGTAAAGACCGTTATAGAAAATTTCAATGTGCATACACTGTATTTAGAGGATAGAGATAATACAAAAGGTGCTGGTGGATTGACCCGCGAATACATCTTGCTAAGAAATAATATAAGCCAATATTTTAGAATTGTTCCAGTTAAGCCAAAGTCTAATAAATTTAGCAGAATAACAACGGTAATTACGCCGTTTACTTATAAGAAACTTTACATTACAAAGTACAGTAGTTCTTCTGTATTTAATGATATTTATTCGTATAAGGGGGATAGCAAAACCCATGATGATGCTCTTGATGCAATGTCTGCAGCATATTTGATGTTGTCTTTAGGATATAGAGAGCGAAGTGTTCACTTTGGCAATCAAAGATTTTTGTAA
>NC_000951.1 GCF_000008685.2 Borreliella burgdorferi B31
ATTTTATTGACAAAAATATTAGTTTTTGCTATCATACATCTAATTTAATAAAGAGAAGTAAAAAGGTGTGTGATTTAAGAAAAACAAAACTAATAGATAAAATAAGTTCACTAGAACTATACAAATACTCAATATTTTTTAGAAATTACATTGAAAATGTAGCAGAAGATTGTCTCAAGAACGGACTTATTCTTGAGAGTGCTGCTCACAATGTTAGTGAGGTTGAACTTGCTAGGTTAAAGGTACAGCTTAAGAATGCTCTGCTTAATTGTATTATAAGCTACCGTTTTCATGGGATTGGCTATGTTTTAGTAAAAACCAAAGATACCCTAATAGATCTCGAACAACCCGTTAATATAGAATTACCTATTGGTTTTGAATACCTTGATTATGAATATGTAAGAGATTTGGGAGTTGATTTTGATCATATAACCTATAAAGTAAAATCCAACAATAAGAACAATTCTTTAGACGCAGTTAAAATACATAAAAGTCGACTTATCATATATGAAAACTTTGATTATATCTTAAAAAGATATGTTCCGTGTTATACCGAAAGCTTTTTACTAGATATTTATTTATTTGAAAAGATATACGTAGAAATAGAAAGACGTATTGAAAACCACAATTTTTTGTTTTACAAAGATGAATCTTTAGTACAACTACAAGACGCACTTTCTAGTGCAACAACTTCTTTAAGTGCACTTACTCAGAGCAATAATGATAGGGGAAGTGGCATTTTATCTTCTTTTTTGAGAAAACAAAATTCAAACAATCATAGTAAAGATATTTCTAATTTAAGAAACCTTAATGACTCATTATCACAGGAGCTTGCTAGGCTAAAAAGCAATCTAAATAATGAGGGAATGTTTTATACGGCCACCCCTAGTGCTAGTTTAGAGGTTATTAAATACGATCTTAGCTACTTAAAGGAGGCTTTAGCATTAATTAAGGCAAAAATTGGTGCAGATACTAAAGAGCCCTTAACCAGAAGTTTTAATGAGCAGGCTAAAGGGCTAGGAAATGATGGTAAAGGTGATAGGAGTAATTATTACGATTTTCTCAAAGGTGTACAAGAACAAGTTGAGAACTCTTGTAATTTAAAACTTACAAAGTATTTTGGGCTTGATATGAAGTTTAATTCGCTGATTATGTTAAGTGAAGAACAAAAAGTAGAGAGAGATATAAAGCTAATTGAGCTTTACAGTAAATATAACCAGCTTATACAAAGTAGCTCATTTAATAATGAGGAGCTAGCGATGTTAAAAGAGAAATTATTCTCATTTTGAGAAAAGGAGTTAAAAGATGACTGAGAAAGAAGAAAAAGAAGACCTGCAAGCACAAGATAAAGAAGAGCAGCAAATTAAGGCTGATACTAAAGTTATCAGTGTGCAGGAATTTGAAGAGTACATGCGTTTTAAAGAGCAGGCAAATAGTAAATCTAAAGAGACAAGTCGAGATTTAAGTATAAATGAACGAATAACAAAAGAACTTGCAGAAGTTGAAGAGCGGGAGCGTATTGAAAAGCAATTGTTACTAGAGGCTGAGCGAATTAATGAAATTGATACACTTGCAAAAGCACATCTTAGCAATCATTTTAACAAAGAGGTGCTACTTGCAAAAGGATATACATTAAAAGACATTATGCAAGCACAACGTAGAGAACTTGTACGCAAGTTCGTTCCAATTGAGCAAATTAAAGCTATTGCCAAAGTATCAGACATAAGTCATATAGATGGGGAGATATTAGAGCAACTTGTTTCTTTAGCAAAAGTGAATATTAAATTAAGAAAAAATGCGAGTAGCAATTCTTCTTCTGTTGACTCTATTAAGGGGAATATTGCTATTAAATCAGAAGAAAGAGCAAGTTTGCTTAATTCTAATTTTGTACCTATTAATTTCACAGAATTTGTACAAGCGATAAGTAATACTTACAAGCAAAGACGAATTCAATTTTATGAAAATCTAAAAAGACATAAAAGAACAAGTATTGCTTAAAGGAGTTTTTAATGAGCGATGGTATTACAAAAATAAAAGAAGAGTTTGATAAAAAAGTTGCAGAAATTAAAGCATTAATGAAAAATCCTCAGCAAGATACTGGTTTGCTTAGTAATTCTGTAGATTTTAGAGATAAAAATCTAATTTACTCCAATTCGGATGGAGTTTTTACTAGTAGTAAAGACAAAATAGAAAATTATCCTGCTAAAGGGTATCCATACAAGCGTGGAGTCAAGCTTAGTTTTAGTGCAGATGGTACAACAGAACTAGAAGTTGAGGCTGGTGGTGGGGATGACTTGTACGGAATATGCACTGATATAGATGAGTTTACTGGCATGGCAACTGTAGTTCCAATTACAAATAACTTCACGGGGTATTTAACATTTAAGAAAAATGGAAATGGTGTAAACCCAGGTGATAAGCTGCATTTTAATGCACAAGGAGAGCTTGAAAAGAATGGGGGAAATGATAAATCTGTTAATGCTATAGCACTTTCAAAAGTACATAAATTAACCGAAGAGTTATCTATAGTGCTTGCTAGTGTTTTTGGGAATAGAGCTTTAAAAGGTAATTAAATTATGGCTTTAAAAGGCAAAGGGCAAGCTAAAGCTCCTAATGTTGATGATAATCCACAATTAGGGCTAGAATCAGAAATTCCAGTTGCTCCTAGATCTAAACGTCAAACAAGACAGGCTGAAGAAGTACAGGCAAAAGATCCTTATTTAGATTCAGTTAAAGAACTTGACGATGTTCTTTTAAAATTTAAAAAATATTCAAAATCAATGAGTTCGATTGAAAATAAGGTTTTTAGTAGTTCGGGTGGTTGTTTTAAATCAAAGAATGCGCGAGTTAATGCTTATTCTTTTACATGTTCAAGCTTTGCAGACAAAATAGAAGAATACCTTTATGATCCAGCAAATAGTTTTCCATATAAGCGTGGGGTTAAACTTGTTCCAAAAGAGAACTCTATATATGTTGAAGTTGGTGCTGATACTGATATGTATGGGATATGTGTAGATGTATGTGAGTTTAGTAGTACTGCGTATGTATTACCAATTACGAATAACTTTGAAGGGTATCTTGTTACAAGAAATCCGAGTATAAAAATGGGAGAAATATTGGATATAAATAACAATGGGGTTATTATCAAGGCTGGTGGTGGGCCACCAACCGTAATTAATGCATATGCCCTCTCTGATTCATTTACAATCAATTTTGCACCCGAAGATGAATATCAAGATCAAGCTAGATATCCCAAACAAGAGTATTCTATTAATTTGATAAAAGTTGCAATTTTTGGCAATAGAGGCCTTGAGAAAACAGTAACACCTGAAGCTGGTGGTTAAGCCTTGGGCAATAAAAGGAGTTAAACAAATGGCAGACACAACGCAATTAGTAAAAGATTATCAAGAGAAGAGAAGTAAACTTGAAAAGTTTATGAAAAATCCCCAGCATGACGCTGGTTTGCTTAGCAATTCTGTAGAGTTTAGAGATAAAAACATACAATTTTTTGCCTCTGGAGGCACTAGAACCAGCAAATTTGACAAATTAGAAAATCATCCATTTTCTGGGTATCCATATAAGCGTGGGGTAAAAAGAGTTATTCAAGAGGAAAAAGCTGATCAAATTCACTATGAACCCCACGTTGAGGCTGGTGGTGAAGATGATTTATACGGAATATGCATTGATATAGATGAGTTTAGCAAAACAGCCACTATTGTTCCGATTACAAATAATTTTGAGGGTTATTTAGTAGCAAAAGATTCTACGCTTAAAGTAAAAGACAAACTTGTTTTTAATAAAGACGGTGCTCTTGAAAAGGTGACTGGAGCACCACCAAATAAGGCAACTATTAATGCAATAGCGTTGTCTGATGCAAAACAAATTAGTAACGATGTTTATTTAATAAAAGTAGCAGTATTTGGAAATAAAGCTGTAAGTAAAAATTAATGATATTTGGGAGGATTTAATATGGAATTATTTGATGAAAATTATTATGCAAAAGCTGTGGCAAATATTATAGGAGAAGTTAAAGATCCTATAATGTATAAATGGTTTTCGCCTGATCAAATTGAAGATGTTGATCTTCAGATGGGCTACCAAAGAACTGTAAAGTGGGATGCGTTTTTAAATGCTAATCCTACAACGATTGCTAATGAGGTTAATACTATTTCAACTATTGGATTTAGTTCTGAAGTGGTAAGACTTAATTACTTAAAATTACAGTACAAATTTAGGCACTTAAAGCAGGCGTCTGAAAAATTTTACACTTCAGACTCATATCTTGGTGACATTAATAACAATTTACTTCCTTTCTCTCAAGCCTATAAGCTTGCAAGTAGCGAGATTATTAAACTTATTAATCACTTTGTACTAACAGGCACTGTTTCAATTCAAAAAGATGGAAAAAATCAAAAACGTCTACTTCCCAATATGTATGGACTTCTTAATATGCCACATCAAGTAAAAGAAGAAGTTGCTAGTGGTGATAAAGATAAAATGGATAAAATATTTGAAAAAATTGAGGCGGGACTTTCAAAGTTAGAGCTAGGAGACGAATTTTCTACACCTATGATGGTAATAGTTGACCCTACAACTTCGCTCAAACTCGTAAAGCCATACGCAGCAGCACAGGGTGCAGCAAGTAGCTGCGAAAAATGGGAGGATGTTTTGATTCAAACTATCAAGGCTATTAATAATAGAGAAGATGTCTACATTGAAACTTCAAACTTGCTAAAACATCAAATACTTATTTACCCATTAAACCCAGAGCTTATTAAGTTTAAACCTAGCAAGTATATGTTACCTACACCAAATGAACAAGTGGATAAAGATTCAACTGATATTGCTCATTCATACATTGATTTTGTTTTAGGAGGGTTACTTGCTACTAGAAAAACTATTTTGCAAGTACATATTAAACAAAGTTAAAAACATAAGGTAAATCGAGGTGAGCGAACAAAAAAACTTACAAACACAAGTTGAGGCTGAAGAAGAACTTTTGGTAACAAAACTTTATTCTGAAGTGTTATTGTTACTAGGAATAGACAAACTTGCATTAAGCAGACAAAATTTTCTACTTCATTTATCTTTACTTCAAGCTATTCTAGTAACACGTGGTATTGATGCTAGTTCACTTACATATGAACAAATATTTTTACTTACCTTTTACCATATGGGTTGTCAATTAAGAAAACAGGGAGTTGTTCGAGAATTTGAATTTGATAGGATCAAAAAAGAGAAATTCAATGAACTTGAACTTGATTATTATCCTAGTAGCAGTGGAGGCGAAGAAGGCGGCGAGGGGGGTTGTGGCTCAAACAAGAATTTTTGTTCACAACTTGATGCATTTTTAGAAAAACTAAAAAGAGAAACTTCAACGCCATCTTGTGTGGGGGTTGTCTAATGAATGGTGTTAGAAAAAGACTTTCAGATATGTCTTTCCGCATGATCAACGTATTTAAGGATCCTCAACCTTTAAGGTTTTATAAAGGCACTGTTGTTAAACTTGAAAACGATTCTTCTTATCAGAGAGTTTTTGATAAAAATAAGTACACTGAATTTGCAGGAGTTATTATTGACATAAGGCCACAAGAACTTGCAGTGCTTTATGACTCTGATATGTCTGATATTCAAGGATATTCCAAACTTTACACATATCAAGACCTTAACTATGAACTAAAAGACCGCATATCAATTTCGGATTTAATTTACTTTGAAATATTTAGTATTGACTCTTCAATCGGATATTTTACTTTGGTTTTAAAGGAGTTTATATGGACAAACTAGAGTTTAAAATGGAATTGGAAATTGGGTGGTTTGGTGGTCGTGCAGGGATTGCTAGAATGCATGAAAAAGGGGGTAGCAATTTACCAGCAAGAAAACATTTAACCAAAATTGCTGGTAGTTCTGAATTTAGAGAATATATCAATAATAGTTATATAAATTCTAAGTTTAATCTTGACCCCAAATCGGGAATGGAGGCTATTGGACAAGCTTTTATAAGGTACTATGGAAATTATCTATTATCAGCACAAGTCTCTCCAGCCTTAAAGGCTAATACAATCAAAAGTAAGTTTAAAAAGGGTAGTAACACCGCAGCAATTCCACTTGTTGATACAGCCAAAATGTTATCCGAGATTACTTATAAGGTAACACTTGAATGATTTTTACTTTAGATATGGTTTTAAACCATTTAACTCAAATATTCAAAGGGTTTAAGGCGTATGCAACTGAAAATAATTTTGAGTGCGATATCATAAATACTTACAATCACCCGTACCTTTCAAAAATCACAGCTGCTAGCTCAAATATAATAGCATTGAAATTTGATGGTACAGAAAATCTATTTGATCATAATTCTAGAGCCGGTGCATTTTATGAAAATGCTTTGGAATTCAGTTTAAATTTTCAAATATATATTATTGCTATAGTGTTAAACGCTCAAGATTTTGACGCTAATTCACGTATGTTAATGCTTTATGGTATGCTTAGCAATTTTCTACACAATAAAGCCCATAAGTATACTTTAGAAAGTCAATCCCAACCCGAATATATTAGTAAAGTTAACTTTTACATTTATCCAATATCTAATATGCAAACAGTTGGGCTTATTAATTTAGGCACAAAATATAGCAACCATGCATACAGTGCATCTATAGCATTTAATGCTAGTGTAAAAGCAATTGAAATTTTAAAGGAGGAATACAAAATTGCCGCAAGATACAATTAGTGTAAGTTTGCTTGACTCTAGAATTCAAGCTAGTAGGCCCAATTATTATAATCCACTTTTGGTTTACAAAACAGCCAAAATTAAAGTTAATAAAGATGCTGCTAACTATAAAATATTGAATTTAACCGTTAATAACTATGAAAAACAAATTGAAACTTTAGAAAAAGATAATGGGAATGGACAAGATCAGTTTGGAAAAGAAAAAACACTGCTTAAAACCGCAATGTCGAATTTTTTCAATTCAAGTGAAGAATCATTAAAATCAGCCGATCTTTTTATTTATAAGGATAAACCCGAAGAGTTAAAAAAATATCTTAAAGTACATAGACACACTTTTGTTGTACTTATTAATACTGAGGGTGATAATTCCGATGATGGACTTAAGATTTATAAAGATGATTATGATAAGTTTAAAACACCTTCAATTTTTTTTGTATTCTCAACTAAAGAACAAGAAATAAAAGAACTATTTAAAGATAAAGGCAATACTGAAAAAGAAAGAAATATTGCTGTTTACAGCAATAATAAAGACAATTTACACCTCAAATTTATAAGTCAATATTTACATCAAGCTAGTATTTTTCATGCTGTAAATCCTTATGGCATGCCGCTGGCTGCTACACCACTTGTTGATGATACTGTAATTGGAAAGTTGAGAACTGCAAAAATCAACTTTTATTCACTTCTTAATGAAACTGGGCTTGATGGTGTACCCGCATTTAAAGAAGGTGTTGACCTAGCTGGAGGTGCAATAGACGAACAATTTACATACCACTATATAAAAAATGAAGCGATTATTGAGCTTATTAGAATTTGGAACAAAAACAATAGACAAAATAGCAAATTATCTGCACTACAACTTAGTGGAGCTAGAGACAATGCATATACTTCAGCAATTGAATGTTTACTGAAAAGGTTTGTGGATAGAGGACTGATAATAGAGTATAAAAATTTAAGGCTTACTCTTTCTCCTACGCCACAACTTAAATTAGAACTTAGCGTGAATATTACTTATAACTTTAGCATTAATGCTGTTGCTTTAGTAATTACTACTCAAGATATAGTTGATTATCAAAACAGCTTAAGTGCTTAAAAGGGGGGCTAAAAATGCAATTTTATGATTTAAGAGAAGTTTATTTTTCAATTGGTGGTACGCAGTTACATAGTGGCAAGCTAGAGCTTACAAGCGAACCTACAACAAGAGCAGTGATTAGTAGTGAAGATAAAGGTATGCCTGTAATAAGCTTAAGAGATCCCAAAACAATAACTTATGTTTTCAACATTGAAGTGACACTAGGTAGTCATGACTACATTTTGTTAACTGAACTTTCTGATGAACAGTTTTACAACATGGATGTGAGAAAAGAGGATAAAATGCTTGATTTAGCATTCAATGATAGAATTGCTACCAAAATTATTTCTAACTATGCAATTTTTACTGAAGAGCCTTCAAGAAGTTATTCTGCTGAGGCCGAAAAAGTATCTTTTGAAATTAGGGCTATTAATTGCCAAAAATCTAAACCAAACAACTCTTAAAAGGAGATTCTTATTATGATAATGAGATATAAAATGAAAATTTTAACTAAAAATAAAACTTATGAATATCCGCTGAGAGTACTTCCCGTCTATGAATGGGATAAAGTGCTAGGATTTAATCAAAGTGACGCTGTTTTAAAGCTTAATGAGGTTAAATACTTAAGAGAAATCACAAGCTTAATGATAAGTCCAAAATTTTTAGACGAATTCTATGTGATTTTGGATCAAAATAGAGAATTTATTTCTTATTATAAGGACTATCTTGTTGCAATAATTTACACTGCACAATTTAATACTTTTCATTTAGACAATGATCTAAAAAAGCCCGCTTTAGTATATTTGAGTGAGTATGAAAATAATGTTGGTGATTTTGTTGCTTTTGACTATATTAATGAAAATTTTGATTATGAAAAAGTAGCCACTTCACTTTCATCAAGTACATCAAATTCCAATGAGCTGGTTGCTAAATGAGCAAAAGAGATAGAGATATTGATAAAGCTATTGCAAGTCTTAATGAGACTAGAAAAAAATATTTTAACTTGCTTGACGAGATTAAGAACGACAAATATTATTTTCCAGTAATTATGAATATTTGCTCGTACGACAATGTAAAGAAATTGCCTTATGACGAGCTTTTAGAGGTCAATAGACTTGCTGAGATTAAATTAGAAAAAGAATTGTATGAATTAATTTTAAGCAAGTGAGGGCTTAGTGAGCGACAAATTCACCATTAAATTTAAAGGGATTCTTGATCATGCTGCAACAAAAAAGGCCATTGAACAAGATATTTCTAAAATGGAAAAATATCTTAAACCCAGAAACTCCAGTTTGGGAAGCACTAAAGATATTGTAAAAAATAATTTGTCGAACAAGAAAAAAGAACTTAGCAAACAATCTAAATTTGAAAGCTTAAGAGAGCGTGTTGAGAAATATAGACTTACACAAACTAAAAAGCTTATAAAACAGGGCATGGGGTTTGAGAAAGCCAGAAAAGAGGCTTTCAGAAGATCTTTAATGTCTGATAAAGACAAAAGACGCCTTGAGTATAAAGAACTTGCAAAAGAATCAAAAGCAAAAAGTAAAATGTTAGCGGCCTCTCAAGGAAAAGGACTTGTTGCCAAAATTGCAATAGGCAGTGCCCTAGGTAATATCATTAGCAACGCTATGAGTAAAGTTGGGGGCGGCCTTTTGGGTTTTGCTAAAAAAGCGGTTGAAGAAGACACCAAAACTAAAAGAACACAACTTCTCAATAAAGCGTTTTATGATGATCCAAAAGAGAAAGAGGGTCTTTTAAAGATTATTGGCGGAATGAAGGGATTTGAGCGCGACTTAGAAAAAGAAGAATTCTTAAATCAAGCAAGTGTCTTTAAGGGGACTTTAAGGGATTTAGATATGTTAAATGAAACTAATTTGAAAAACGCAGTAGAATTTGCAGCTATGCTTAAATCCAGTGGTGCTATGAGCAGCGAAGATGCAGTAAAGGCTGTTAATAGTGTTCTTGGGGGTGATGGAAGTGAGCTTTTTGATCTATTAAAGAAGTCAGGTGTTGGAGACAAATATATAGAAGATGCCAAAATGGCCTGGCAAAGCGGGGCACAAGTAGATCTAGAGTCTAGAATTACCAAGATGATGGAAATGTTCGAGGATTTTAAATCTTTCGGCCTTACAAAAAAAGTCAATAATGCTGAGAGTATTCAAAGTAATTTGGCCTCAGCTGAGCAAACTCTTCAAAACTTAACCACTACTGTCTTGGACCCATTACTTGACCTCATTAATAAGATAACTAATTACTTTAAAGACTTTGCGTTTGAAACACACATTATTAATCCCATAATTAATGGCATTAAAAGTATTTTTAATCTTAATTATTTCTTTGCAAAATTAAAATCGATGCTACCTGGATGGATGGGCGGAGATGAGGGTGCGGCTCTAAAAAAACTACAAGAAGAAATTCAAAATCAAGACAATGCTAACAGCACACCATAATTTTTACAAAAGGTAATTACTTATGACAAGTAACAAAAAAATTGCTAACAATGCAGCTAACAAAATAGATATTAATAATAAAATTACTAACAATCATGATATTGAAAAGAAAAAAATCAAGGAAAAAATCAATGATATTGAAAAGAAAGAAATCAGGGAGATTACTCGAATAATAAGAGATGTAATAACCCAAATATTTGCCCTTTTCGGAGCAGATAATTTTTTAGTGTTATTTCCTAGAATGGATCTAAAAGGTTTTGGATATATTCCTCAATTGTTTTTTATAAAACCAAAAAATGAACTCATAACACGCACTTATAATACTAGTTGTTCTAAAAGACCAGTTATCAATTATTATGATAGAAAAGCGGAATATGTAAGCTACAATCCGGTAATGACTGGTGAACATATCTCATTAAACGGGGGAATACTAACATCCTTATATAAGGATATGATTTCTTTACTCAAAATGACTGTTTTTGGCAATACTATGCTACGCTTTGACGCTCATCTTGTAAAAGAACAACTAGCCAATAGAATACAAGCACAAGTCCCTTTTAGTATATATAGTCCAACTTTTGGCCTTAAAGAATTAGCTGTAATTACAAGTCTTTCGTTTAAAGATACTCCTTTCATTGACGAAGTTGAGGTTAGTCTATCAATAGAAATAGTAAAAACATTTGCATTGGAAAAATATAAAGGATAAAAAATGCTGTTACTACAATATGATTTTAAAATTGAGTTCTACAATGTAGATACATCAAAAAAATCACCTGATGGAATTCCTTTCGCCGAAGAAATTCCTAAAATTATCATCAATACACAAGATGGAATTCATATTGATATTTCCATATCCAACGTGTATTCAAATATTCATACTATAAGTTCCAAACAAGCAAAAGTCGTACTTTGGAATCTTCCCTTAGACTTCACCGACGACATTAAATTTGGAGATATAGTAAAAATATATTATAAGAAATTTGCTCATGAAAAAAATTTTGATTTCATAATGGCAGGAACTTTAGGACCTCCTATGAGTACTGATTATCCGGGTGGGGATTTTAGTGTAGATCTTGATGTTCGTTTATTAACTAAAAGCAACTTCTTCAATCGTAAGTTGGCAGGCAAAGAAGGCAAAAACTTTAAAGGCAAAACGGTGCAGGAGGCAATAGAATCTGTATTTCCCAATCGCAATATCCTTAATATGGATGAAAAAGATTGTCTTAAAATTATTGACAAAGATATTTATGCCACAACACCAAAAGAGTTTATTGACAAAATAAAAGGAACATATGTTCATAACATAATAGCCGATATTGGTACTGGTTTACGGGGATATGAATGCTATCTGATATTTACTAATTATATAAAAAAGGGGGAAAATGTCCACTACGAGGCATTAGAAGACTATGGGCTTGAATTTATACCACAACAAGAAATTACTTTGGGCACAACACTCAAAAAAAATCTTATATTTTGGAACGCAAAAACATTTTTCACACATAAGTTAAATGTTGGAGATAAAGTCTCATTTATTGATGGACTAGGGAAAATGATAAAAACCACTATAAAAGAAACAAGTGCAAGGCTTAGCAATACAGGAGAGTGTTCATTAATATTAAAGTTAGAAGATGATTCTAATACAAAACGTAAAAAATAAAGGGGGCTAGAATTAGAATGAATGAAGACTATGAAATTTACAGAATGAATCAACGCCTTTATGGCCAGGCATTGGCTCAAGAAGACCTTAAAAATTGGATTTATTCAAACATTTTCATAATTAAAATTGGCACTGTAAAGGAGTTTAAACATCAAACTCAAGAAGCTATTGTTACAATACCCGAATTTGAAGATTTAGAAATTCACACAAAAAATATCTCTAATATCAGTTTAGAACTATCAAAAGGTGATAACGTTTTACTGCTTCAATCAAGCGTTAATATTTTTGATAAAAATAACGATATTCACTTTGACAAACATCATTTTTATATACTTAGTGCAATTAGCCCAAAGACTTTAAATCTAATCTCTGATACTGTTAAAATTAAAGCAAACAATAACATTGAAATAGCTAACCAAACAACTAGCTTAAAAACAATTCTCAAAAATATTGTAAGTGCTATTGAGGGTATAAAAGTCGTACCCGCACAAGGAGGCCCAGCAATTGAACCAGTCAGCCTAAAAATAGCAACCACTAAAATTAATTCTGATATTAATAGTTTGTTTAAGTAATTTTTGCTAAATATGGTATAATTACTAGTATGGATTTAAGATTAGGCAATAATTTCGAATTGGTATTTAATAACGATTTATCACTTGTTGATGGAATTGATGAACAAAAACAAAGATTTTTGATATTTTTAAAAACCTTAAGGGGTAGTTTAAGCTATGCTCCTCATTGGGGACTGGACTATTTCTTGCTTTTAAAACTGTTAAAAATTAACAATCTTCACGCTGTAAAAAATTATTTTCACGAAATATCTAAAGAACTTAACTTAGATTTAATAAATATTTCAACTACTATACAAGACAACAAAGCACACATATCCTTTTTTTTCTCAGGCGATGTTTTGAATATGGAGTTTAATTTATGAGTATAGTTTTTGATTCTGATTTTGGCATTTTAAAACGTACAATTAAGGATATTGTAAGATCGAAAAGAGAATATTTGCGTGTAAATTATGGTATTAATATTGATGATAACCAAAGCTCAATTTATAACATTATTGCGTCTTCTTTAGCATTAATTGAAGAAGAAATAATTAATGAGCTTAATCTCTTTTTTTCTAAAATGAAACCGGGTGGCACTTATTGGGCTGCTATTGAAGAACACATTTCTTCTAAAAGCACAACTTACAGCGCGGTTCGCACTGCTTTACTTAATCTTGATGGGGTTGAGCATACTAATATTAAAAGTGCAGCTGGTAAAGCCAACATATATCTAATTTTAAAGGAAACTTTACTAGACGATAGTAAATCTAATATTAATAGTCCTAAATTTAAAGCAAAACTTTGGGAGACATTATATCTAACAACTCCTAGTGGGACTTTACTTGAGGGAGACATCGAAATTGATGGCCTCAATTCAACTGGACAACGGAAATCCTATAAAATATCGCTAGGGAAAAGAAAATATGTTTATATGAAAGTAAAGTATAAACTTGACCTTAAAAACTACCTCTACTTAAATATTGACTCTCAAATTAGGGATATATATTCTAGGATTATTTCAAATAACTATTCTGATATGGGAATCAGCTTTGAATATCAAGACTTTTTTGCTCCAGTTAATGAAGTTAAAGGAATTAAGTTTATGGAAATAAGTGCTTGTATTAAAGATACAGACACTGAGAGTATTACAAAAATTGGTGATAGCGATTTTAAAAAAAATCAAGATATTGCCATTAATGATGACACAATGCTACTTTTCAATATGACAGATAGATTGCTTATTGATATTGGATAGTTAACAAATATGAAAATACCCAATCTTTTCAAAAACACCGAAATTCATAAATTTATACGTACAGAAACAGAATATGCACAAGCATTGCTTAATGAACTTAAGTCCCTTAATTCCAACTTCATGTCCATTAATGTAATAGAAAATATAAAATCAAGATATATTGCAATATGGATATCTCAAGTTTTATCTATCTTTTATGCAAAAACTCAAACTTTACAAAGTATTACAAGCAATATTAATAGTGTTATTTTTGCTTTACGTCATATTGGCACTGACGAGTCATTTAGACTGATTTTCAAGACCTTTTTAAATGTGGACATTGAAGTTACTACTCCTGAAGCTGGGGTTATTGATATCTCTTTAAAAGGGGTAATAAAAACAAACTTTACTACATTTATTTCGCCTAGCACTAAGAAAGGAAAACGACTAAAAAAGATAATTCTTAGAGAAAAGAAGCCGGGATACGCTGCATCTAAAAAAGCTTTAGTATTTAACTCACTTCCTAAAGGCTATGATCATTCAATTTATGCTTTTATAAAGGGAATTATTCCTATTGGTAGAGTTCTCAAAATTAATAATACAGATGGTAACAATATTATAACTTTTAACAACTAAGGAGGTTTTATGGCTGATGATCAAGAAAAATTACTAATTGATGAAGAAGAAACGGTTCAAATAAAAGATTTAAATAAGGTTACGACCGTTAACGATACTGATCTTTTACTGCTTGATGATGGAGCTGCAAGCAGTAATGCTATCACCTTTAAAAACTTTTTAGATGCTTCTAAAGACAAAATATTTAAAGGAGAAGGATTAGACTATTTTAAGCAGATAATTAAGTCTACAATTGCCGAAGAACTTGCAGCTGATAAAGATTTTGTAGAAAAAATTTATGCTAAAATAACGGACAAATTAATTAACAACGATTCTACTAATATTTCTAACCTTTTTAGTAAAATTAAATCACGCCTTACAGATAGCATATCATCAGCCACTTTATCTAGAAGTGATGATCTTTTGATAATGCCTTCATCAGATACTATTCAAAAAACACCCGTTCCTAAACATATACTTGGAGTACCATCAAATTTTGCTTATGGCAGAACTAGAAGTACTACACTTTATCCTTCTGACTATGAGAATAACGCGATATCTATTAATATGGAATACAATGATGATGTAACTCTTATTTTTTCTAAAAGTTACGATAATTCTCCCGTTTATCTTGATATTGAAATTCAAGTAAAAATCAATGATAATAGGATGCAGAAAAAATCATTAAAACTTCAGTATTCTGATGAAACTACATACAATAGGGTTTATGAAATTGCGGGCCCCCGCGGACTATTCACCAGAATTCCCATTTATAAAGGATGGTATGTCCAAAAAAGAGTCTCCTTGTATGGAGATCCATTCCCAGATCTTTTAAAACTGTAAACTTTTTAGCAAAAATTATGATTTTGGTATATAATATACGTATAAAAATAAAAAATTAAAATGAAGGATTAAAAAATGGATACTATTAAATTAACCGAACTTCTTATCAATTTAAACGAAATTAAACTTATAGCGGTAATGATTTTTGTAACAGTGCTGGTTTTAGGAGTATTAATTCTTCTCAAGCCTTTACTAAAAGACATATTGACTATTGTAATAGGCAAGATTTTTAAGAATGGTAATGGTAATGGCAAAAATCACATTAAAAAAAGAGATTAACTTATGAAATTATCCAAAGATAATGTTGAGCTTGGACTTACGTCTTTATCAACCCTTATTGATATATTTTCTAAATTTGAAGATGAATTTGATGAAATTGCACATAAAGGATTCTTTTTGGTTTATGATCTGTATTCTCATTACAAATTAATCTATACAGCAAATATGGAAAGACTTGAGAGTGCATTAACCCCAGCAATAAATGCGGCACTCGCTCCATTAAATGAAAAAATCAATCAATGCATTGACTTAGTTAATTCTGATGAAAAAAATCTCAAAATATCTAATGATCTGAAATTCAATCAGGAAGGAAAACCTATCTATAAGGAAAGAATAAATAATGCAAAATAACACTATTGGTTTAGGACTTAATTTACTATCCAGCTTAACTAACATAGCTAAAACTGATACAAACATAGATCATAATTACATTAATACTTTTAGTAAAGTAATAGATTTTTTCTACAAAACATATATAAGCACACTAAAATCTATGGAAACAGCTGAGTCAACTAAAATATTTGAAGAAATACAAGACATTTTAAAATACAACATTGAGATAATAGAGGCTATCTCTACTGATAAAAGCAAAAGAATTATCACTTCACTTAAAGCAACACGTAACAAAATCATGAAAGAATATATCAAAATACTTAAAAGAGGTGAAAATGCTTAAAAGATTGCATTGTCTACTAATTGCTTTGCTGCTATGTTGCACCACTATTGCTAACCTACCAGAAGAGCCAAAACCGCCAATTATTCAAACACTAAAATCTTTAGCTAAATATGAAACACAACTTTCAGAGTATGTTATGTACCTTGTAACATTTTTAGCTAAAACAAAAGTCAAAGTTAATGACCCAAATTATCCAGAATATCCTTATCCAGACTTATCAACACTAAAAGACGAACACTCCATAACTGCAGTAAAACACAATATCAACATATATTTAGAGTACATTAAAAAAACAAAACCAATAGCGGAAAAAGTCTATAATAAATATTCCCAATTAAAAATGTAAATTACAAAAAGGTTTTTCTTGCAAGAAATTCTACTTTATAATTAAATTGGCTTTTACAACAGAAGAAAATCTAGATATTAAATTTACTTTAATCTAATATCTAGATTTTAACATTTTCAACATGAATATTTACTAATTAATTAGTGCCCTCTTCGAGGAACTTTATTACTTTGTCTATCTGTTCTACAGCGTTTTTAGACATTTTATCCCCATTACCAGAAGTATTGCTTCCAAGAAGTGGTACAGTTACTCCAACTAATTTTGCTTCTGACCATATTTTTCTTTTTGAAATATCCTGATCCTTGTCAGTAATGTTTTCAATGGTATTTTTAGCTGCTTTTAACGCTGCTAATTTGGCCGCTAATTTATCCTGAAAGGAATTTTGCAAATTTAATAGTTTTTCTTTAAGCTCTGCATTGCCTATATCTTTTAAATTTTCTTTTAATTCATTTATTTTGTCTTTATAATCTTTAAATTTGCCTCCAGAAGAATCATTTACAAGAGCTAAAACATCCTCCATTAATGAATCTATTTCTTTCTTTTCTTCTACATATGCTTTACAAGCCATTACAAATAACATTGATGCAAAAAATAATTTAAATATGTTTTTATTTCTCATTAGTTACTCCTATATTCAATAATAATGAAATAAAAGCTAGCACAACATTCGAAAAATATAAATCTCTCAATTAATATTTTTAAAGATTTTTAAAAATAAGCTCTATAATTACAAGAATAAATTTTATTTTTACTCAACATATTGTACTGGAGATAAGGAAAGGAAATAACAATGAAAATCATCAACATATTATTTTGTTTATTTTTACTACTACTAAATAGCTGCAATTCTAATGATAATGACACTTTAAAAAACAATGCACAACAAACAAAAAGCAGGGGAAAGCGTGATTTAACCCAAAAAGAAGCAACACCAGAAAAACCTAAATCTAAAGAAGAACTACTTAGAGAAAAGCTATCTGAAGACCAGAAAACACACCTTGACTGGTTAAAAGAAGCTCTGGGTAATGATGGAGAATTTGATAAATTTTTAGGATATGATGAAAGCAAAATAAAATCTGCACTTAATCATATAAAGAGTGAACTTGATAAGTGTACTGGGGATAATTCTGAACAACAAAAAAGCACCTTCAAACAAACAGTTCAGGGTTTCTTTAGCGGCGGCAATATAGATAATTTTGCAAACAATGCGGTTAGTAACTGCAACAATGGTGGTTCCTAATAGCTAACAGCCCCCTATTTGGGGGCTTTAATATTGCTATGCTGCAAATATATAATTAAATTGTCTTTCTTTTTTCAACATGCAAAAGAATTTTAATACTTTTGTTTTATAAACGTCTCGATTATCAGACATAAATACTTTAAGCTTATTTAGATCATCAAATCTATTAGTTTTATTGAAATATTTTTTTAAAATATTTACCCAATATTCTATACTCTTAAGCTCAGCATTCTTTTTAAAAAGATCTTCTAAAGCATCATCATTATCAGTACATAATGCCCGAATAAGAGCATTTATATTATTTTTTTCTTCACCTTCATTTACCCAATTTTTTATATTAAACAGTGCGTCTCTAAAAATTTCATAGCAATAAGCCTTGCCAGATTTCAAGTTTTTATTAAAGCTGTTTAGTTGATTTTTTTCTTGATTTATGTCCTTTTTTTGTTCTTGTTTTTGATTAACACTAACTTGCTTGCTAGGCATAGAATTTTCGTTTTCGTGATTATTGTAAATAGGTGCTGCATCAGTATCAAATTCACTTTTTATGTCAAGATACGCAACTAAAGCATACCTTTTAAAATAAGTAATAGCTGCACCAACAAGTTGTGGCATTGTATTCAAATTTTTAGACCCATTTTCACCGTTCCATTGTAATTTATCTGTATGAATTAATGTATCAAGCGACTCTTTGTATCCAGTACTTTTACTGTAAAATGTAGTCCTAACAACAGGAACTTCACCATTTTTACCATACACAAAAGTTGGAAATTGCCAAAAACCAAGCTTTAAATTGTGATTTTTTATAACATTTTGAATTACTTCTACTATGACATTGAAATCTTGATACTTATATCCGTATCCTTTAAGACTTTTGTCAATACGTGGCAAGTTCATTCTTAAAGTATCCATATCATTTAAAAAGTCTATTTCTGCTTGAATATTATTTTGTATTTCTTGATTATTATTGTTTGAAACATTGTTCATGTTTTCCTCCTTTATTTAGTAATAAATAAGTATATAGCAAAAACTATTTTTGTCAGGCTTTTTACAAAAATTTTTACAAAAAAGAAGTGGGACTTAACCAAACTCTTTTCTTAAAGAATCTCGTTAAGTCCCCACTATATTATTATTTTTTGCAAATTACTAAATAAAGGTAGTCAAACTGAAATATGTTCAAATAACTACGCTGTTTGTAGTGTAGCCCAATTTTTAATTAAAATCAATCAATCTTTTTACTAAGTTATAAAAAGTATATTAATTTAACAAAATTAATAATTAAAATTTAATATTTTTTTAGAAAAGTATTTACTTTTAAATCAAAATTTTGCATTATATTATTTGTAATTATTAATAACTAAATAAAGGAGAAAATATGAAAGATTTTCTAAATAACATAAAAAGTCTAACTTGCTACAACAAACACCAACACAAATTAATATCTCTTACTTCAACACTAGACTTTCTAAACAAAAAAGATAAGAAATACACGCAACAAAACATACTTTATTATTTTAATGAAAATCTAAAAAGAAATGGTCTAGCTCCCACTACTCTAAGAACAATGCAAAATTATCTTTATAAATTAGAAAAAGTATTAAAAGTTACAACTAATTACTACCAACACATGGGTGTAAATTGTGGGACTGAAATTTATTATAAACTAAAGTATCCTAAAAAAGAATGTTACCAGAAAATCAACAAGTACTTTGAAGAGCGAAAAAACTCTAGATTTAAATCTAGAGTTAATAACCATTTTAAAGACGATATTTCTAAAAATGGTAGTGTAAATTCAGTGGAGTGTTTAAGTAATAAAAATAATATAAAAGAAGAAAGAAAGATTAAAGAAATAGAAAAATATCAAGTAATAAAGTATTTCAATAAAAGCAACTTGTTATGTAAAGAAATTCTTCCGTTTTTATTAACATTAAATGTTGATAAAGATACTATGATTAAAATAATCAAAAACATAAAAAGAGTTGAAAATAAATTGCTAAAAAACACAAATTTAAATAAATCTTGCTTTAAAGAAAAGCAAGAGAAACTAAAAAGAATTTTAAATAACACTCAGAAAGAATTCAAACAAAATGGATATAACCCCGAACAATTAAAGATAAATTTACAAAAAGTATACGAAAGTTACAAATTTAAGCCCCATTTTATTATTGAAAATCATAAATATAGCGATTTAAACAATATAAAGAGTAAATTAGAAAAGTCGATTGAAAGAAAAAAAGAAAATCCTCAACAAAATTATCAAAATTTAAAGGAAAACATTTTCAATATCCTTATTGAACAACTAAAAAAAGAAACAAATATTGAAATTCTAAAGCCAATTATCAAAAAATATTTGAATAACCAAAAGAAAATAGAATACAATAAAGTATTTGGTACATATCATCTTGAATTATTAGAAATAATAAAAAATGAAAAAAATTCTTTAACCACAGAAGAATTTAACATAAAGGCCGTATGAGGATTTAACATGGAAAATGCACCAGAACCTATTGAAGCTGTAAAAAAAGGCAAATGTAAAGTTGAATGCCAAAATAAAGAACGCTTTATTTTAATTGAAAAAGAAAATGGTAAAGCAATGTACCATACAAAAATAATGATGGATATTTATAAATTTGGAGTATATGAGAAAAAACACGAATTTAGATTATCATTGAGGGCCTTATTTAATGGAGAAAGAATTGTTGAAGAAACTCATTTATACCCAATTAAAGAAGGAGATAAGTTTATTGGTATTTTTTATGGCTACAGAAAACCAATAAAAAAGCCATTAATAAAGTATCAAATAAACGGGGCTAGAAAAGCATATGCATTAGCAAGGGCATATTATATGGAATTTAGATTTAAAGCCGGAAGTGTCTTTTGCTATTTCAAGGGATTATATCGATTATTAGATAAAAAAAGAACAAATAATCATTACAACAAAGTTTTATTTAGTATGTTTACGGATTTAGAACAACAAGTGTATAAATTTTATGGGAAAAAATACCCGGAACAAGGACCGTTAATAAAATGGATAATAAAAAACCTAAAATAATAACAATAGCGTCAATCAAGGGCGGTGTTGGTAAAAGCACAAGTGCAATTATATTTGCAACCTTATTGGCTCAAAAATATAAGGTATTATTAATAGATATAGATACTCAAGCATCCACCACTAGTTATTATTATGATGATATACAAAAATCCAGTATAGATTTAAGAAAAAATAATATATATGAAGTTTTAATAGAAAAATTAGATATTAATCGATCAATCGTTAATGTAGCGAATAATTTAGATTTAATACCTAGTTATTTGACTTTACATAGTATAAATGCTTTTGGTTATAAGCACACTTTTGATGAATTTAGATTAAAAAAAGAGCTTAAACATATAGATGTTGGATATAATTTTATTATAATTGATACTCCCCCAAGTTTGGATTTTACTTTAACTAATGCTTTAGTTTGTTGTAACAATGTAATTGTCCCCTTGACAGCAGAAAAATGGACAATTGAAAGTTTTGACCTTTTGAAATTTTTTATGGAAAAAATAGGTGTAGAATTGCCTACTTATTTTATAATAACGAGATTTAAAAAAAATAATACACATAAGCAATTGTTGGAAATGCTGAACTCCAAAGAAAATTTTTTAGGAATGATATCAGAAAGAGAAGATTTAAATAGAAGAATTGCTAGTAATTCTTCTTTTGATTTTCAAATGGATTATATAAAAGAGTATAAAAATTCATTAATGAATTTTTATGCAAAATTAAAATAATTATAATTATAAGTTCGACGCGTTGAACTTATAATTAAGGAGGCTTGTTATGAAAAATAATACAAAATTAATAATCAATAAAAGGGATATTGATTCTGAGGGGAATGCATTACTTGTAGATTCTTCTAATGTTAGTAAAAATGGTGTTGAAACAGATCGTTATAATACTTTGAAAAAGAAATTGTATGTAAACCTTAGAGAAGGAGTTTCTAATAGAGTAGAATGTATGAAAATCTTAAAAGAAATTAAAGATAATGAATACTATAAACTTGATGGATACAAAAGTTTCGATGCTTTTATAAAGGATTATGATGTTGCAAAAACTCAAGCGTATAACTATTTAAAAATTGCCAATGCAATAGAAGCAGGAGTTATTGAGGAACAATATGTATTAGATAATGGATTTAGATTAATATTAAGTGTATTGAAAGATAAAGAAAGTCCAGTATTGAAAAAATCTAAACAAAACTCAATAAAACCATTGAGATTTCAACTTAAAACTCAAGAAAGTTATGATTTTTACAAAAGCAATGCTAAATTTACAAGTTTTATGATGCAAGAGATTTTTGAAAATCAAAAAGATTTGATTAGTAAACTTTTAAAAATGTATAAACAATTAAAAGGATAATCTATGAACAATTTAGCATACAAAACATATAACATAGAAAGTATAAAAAACGAATTTTTAAATATAGGGTTTAGCAAGGAAGCAATAGATTTTGTTTTTCTGCATAATGATAATTACAACTTTGAATTTTTAAAAGAGAAAATAATTGATATAGAGAAGAATTTGCAAAAAGACATATCTAATTTAGATGCCAAAATAGACAATGTGGAAAAGAATTTAAATTTAAAAATAGATGGTTTGAATATCAAAATAGACAATGTAGAAAAGAGCTTAAATGCCAAAATAGATAGTTTAGATACTAAGATAGATAATGTAGAGAAGAATTTAAATATTAAAATAGATAGTGTTAAAAATGAACTTAATTCTAAAATAGATAGTTTAGACGCCAAAATAGACAATGTAGAAAAGAGCTTAAATGCCAAAATAGATAGTTTAGATACTAAGATAGATAATGTAGAAAAAACTTTGCAAAAAGATATATCTAGCTTGAATACTAAAATAGATAGTGTAGAAAAAACCTTACAAAAGGATATATTTAACCTAGATAATAAAATAAATGTTTTAAAAAACGAACTTACTGCAAGTAATAGAACAATACAAGTAATTTTAATAATGGGAATAACACTTGCTCCAATTATTTATTCTATATTCAATAAGTATTTTTTAAATTAAGAATGATTAAAATTTTATAAAGTAATAAGTTAGTATATAGCTTTAAAGTAGAAATTATTTGAATTTTTTAACAAGAGAATTTAAATAGGTTCTTTTATTTTAACAAATACAAAATAATTTTAATTCTAAATTGAACTGAATTTAATCGTTTAGTGAGTTTATCTAAAATAAATTGAGCTAAGCCCGCGGCTTTATTAAGCTCTTTAACATGAGAATTGAATAAAGCTTTTATTTATTATAATAATTTCTGTAAAAAGCCTGACAAAAATAGTTTTTGTTATACATATGTATATGTATAGCTAAAAAAATATATTGCTATCAAAAAAATCCAATTAAGTTGGGTTTAGCTAAGTTCTTTAACAAGAGAATTTAAATAAGCCCAACTATTTTTTTGTAAAAATTTTTGTAAAAAAGTTGGCAAAAATAGTTTTTGCTATATACTTATTTATTACTAAATAAAGGAGGAAAACATGAACAATGTTTCAAACAATAATAATCCACAAGACAATATTCAAGGAGAGCTCAAAATGATAAGTATTAATCAACAAAGTTTTACTGGTTGTGAAATATTTGAGGAAAAATCTTCTCCCATTAAAGAAAAAAGTAAATTAAGTAAGATAGGTAAGAAATTACCAGGAATAAGCAGTCAAGAATGTTTTAGATTTAATCGAAATATTGATTTTAGTGTGCAAAGAAACAAGTTAGATAAATACGGTGCTAGTGAAGTAGGCAGTATTCTTGTTGGAGGTGCTGGGCTGAAAGATTTAATGATAAACAGAGTGCTTAAATATTTTGATATGAGCCTACCTTTTGAAGAGAATTTATATATGCTCAAGGGCAAAGAGTTAGAGAATTTAGGATTTAGAGAGTTTGTTAAAGCATACGGTGATAATATTGATATTTTATATAAAAATAAATATGCCAACGGTGTTGATAAGTATAATTATTTCAAAAAAATGGGCAGTTCAGAAACTTTAGTGGGCTCAACAATTGATGGCTGGTTTATTAATAATAATGGCGATTTAGAACTATTAGAGATTAAAAGTAGCGACTCTAATTATATGAGTAGTGCTATTGCTGAGTACAATAAAAATGGCAATTTTTTAAGCAGTAAATATTTTTTCAAATATTATGTACAAGCACAAGTGCAGCTAGCGTGCACTGGGCTTGAGTATTGTAATTTGTTCTTTTTAATAGATGCTGCACCAATTAACTGTAAGATTAAAAGAGATGAGGCCTTAATATCAAAAGTGTTTGAATTTGTTAATAAATGTGAATTAGAAATTATAAATTTGAAAAAAGATATTTATAGTAACTATAGAGAGGAATACTTAATGGCACATAATTTTAACGAGGATACGTTTATAAAACTTGTTGAAGATTTAGTAGAAAGGAGTGATTTTTATAGTTCTGGAGTTGAGTTTGATTGGGCAAGAGAATTTATAGAATATGTTGATTGTGCAGACCTTGAAATTAAGGATAATCAATCTGCTGAAAATCTTGCGTATGATTTAATGGAGATTGATAGTCTACAAAAAGAATTAAATAGAATCCAAAACGAAAATAAAAAAAGAGAAAAGCCCATTAAAGATAGGTTGAAGATGCTAATTTACAATATTACGAATACATATCCACTAATTGAGCAGTTAAATTATAAATTTGGAGAGTTTGTGTTTACTCTTGACCCTAAGAAAAGGGCAATATCAGATAGATTAAAGGGACTGCTGCCAACAAGTGGTACAGTATTTTTCCCTAGCAATATAGCATTTGCAAATAATGTTAGTGTCCCCATGTGAATGGGTGCACTAAAAAATTAAAAAAATAAATTTAATATAGGAGGATTAATTAATGCTTATTAATAAAATAAAACAAGATAATAGAACTTTAAGACCGGAGATACAAAAATGGGGTTGTTACTTTTTGTGTCTACATTACTATACAAGTCTATTTAAGCAACGTGAATTTAATGCGTATGAGATAAATGCAGCGTATTATAGATTTATAGGACTTGGATATATTAAGAGCAATTGTTTTATTATAAATCCATGTATGATACTTAATTATTACGGAATTAGAAGTAGCGTGAGATATGAATCTTTAAATTATTTAGGTGCAGCCAATGAATTTGAAATAAGTGAAGTTAAAATCGATAAGGTTAATGGATATCACTTTATAGCAACAAAAAATAAAGAAATATTATATGATTCACTTGACTTGAAACCTCGTGGAAAAATATTTAAAGTAACTTCAAAGCGCATATTTAGACTAAAGTAGTTTTTTTAAAGTTTAAGGTTATTTTTCATGCATTTATAAGCGTGAATTTTGTTAGCAGCAGAGAGTCCATAAATATTATCAATTTCATTGGTTGAATGATATTTCATAAGTTCTTTAATCTGGAAAGAGTTATAGCCATTAGATTTTAAATTTGAAATAAATAAATTTCTAAATAAATGAAGAGATTTATTAGCACGAAAGCCTGATTTTTTAAGAAGAATTTTAAATTTTTTAGAAATATTGATAATGCTAATTTGATTATCTTTAAATTTATGTTTGGTTTTTTGGAAAAGGTAGGTACGCCTTGAGTCGAGATTTTTGTCATTAAAGTAATTTTCGTGAGCTTTTTGAATAGCCTCAAATTCTTCAGATTTGATGACAATTTCTCTAATGCAAGTGATATTTCTTTTTTTAGCTACATTTACTTTTATATTGTAGAAAGTTTCTCCAGTTTTGCTTAGTAGCGGGGTAATATCTTGCATTTTAACTTTTTGAATTTCTGCACCCCTGCACCCACTTATTGCGAGTAGATGTAGAAACCAACCAGAAATTGGGTCAGTTTGTTTTAATGTTTTGACGCATTTTTCAATTATTTTGCTACTTTTTGAGGTTAAATAAAACTTAGGAGTTGGTTTTGAAGATTTTTTAGTAGGCTTAGAAGAAATTTTTAGTGAATTTTTAAGAATTTTATTTTCATTTACCACATTTTGATAATCTTGAAATAGTTTGAGCATAAAATCCATATTGAAATTATTTAAATTAAAATAATTATTCATATCTATAAAATCCTCTCCTTAGAAGTGTTACTTTTAAATTAAGTAAAAGTAATAAAAATTTAATAAAAATGTAATTTATATTTTATCAAAAACCTAAAATTTTAGTCAAATTTTGGGTGTTCTCATTGCATGCGAAATTTGGGTTGTGGAGTGGCTGTGATAAACAGAATAGGCATTTTTTGAGGGTGTCGGATAAGAAAGACAGTATACTTTATCTAATATATAGCAAAGACTTTGAAATTTAAGTTGTATGGATTTTGTAGTCTTTTGTAATGAGTGGTGCATTTGCAATGGAGAGATTTTGGGGAGTTGGTTAAAATTATATTTGCGTTTTGTTAATATGTAATAGCTGAATGTAACAAAATTATATATTTAAATCTTTGAAAAATTGTAATTATTCGGTGTTGCGTTAGATTTAAGACTTATGGAGCAACTTATGAATAAGAAAATGTTTATTATTTGTGCTATTTTTGCGCTGATAGTTTCTTGCAAGAATTACGCAAGTGGTGAAGATGTAAAAAAAAGTTTAGAACAAGATTTAAAAGGAAAAGTTAAGGGATTTTTAGATACAAAAAAAGAAGAGTTTTTTGGAGATTTTAAAAAACCAGAAGCAAAAGTTCAACCAAAGGATGAAGAATCTATGCAAGCTGATGAGCCTCAGGAGCAGGGCGAAGATCAAGTGGTTCAAGGTGTTGCTGAAGATCAAAAATTAAAAGAAGAAATTGAACAAAAAATAAAAGAATTAAAGGATAAGATAGAGAAGTCGGATCCTAAAAGTGTTTCTCTTAAAACATATTCTGATTATGAAAAGGAAATAGAAGAATTAAAGGAAAAACTAAAAGATAAAGAAAAGTTTGAAAAAGAATTAGAAATCCTTGAGAAAGCTTTAAATGAAAAAATAGAGAAAAGAAAAAAAGAATTAGAAGAGTCTCAAAAAAAATTTGAAGAACTTAAGGGTCAAGTTGAATCTGCAATTGGAATAACTGATGGAGAAAGGGCTAAAAATCAAGGGAAAGTTGGAATAGAAGCCTTGCGGCATGCTCGGGGTTTGGGCTTTAAAAATATTTCTAGTGGTAATAGTACTAGCGATATAGCTAAAGAAATAATAGTAAGCTCGCTTAAAAAGATTGAAGAAGAGCTTGAAGAGCTTAAAAAGTTAGAGAAAGAATCTAAAGATTCTAATAAAAAAGAATAGAAAAATTTTTTTTACAATCATAAATTATAATATAACAAGACTCACAGCGAGTCTTGTTATATTATTTAAAATACGTACTATATTTCTTGTATAGTTTTTGAAAGCTATCAAGATCAAAAGTTATAGAACTAGTTAATTTCTCAGGATCTTCACTTTCAGGAATTTCAATTGTTATTGTTACGGTTTTATGTTTTAATAATTTTGGCAGTAAATTTTCTATGCCCGGATCAGAGGTTCTTAGATTAATCCTAATATATTCTGAAAGCTTATTATATGAATTATTCCAAATTTCCCACATAACTCTATTATTTACAAATTTTTGATTTAATTCTCTTATTATTTTTTCGGGGCCATTATCAAAAAAAAATTTAACTTTCACTTTACTAATGTTTGCACGTATATCATTTAACATAGGGTATGGATTGTTAAACTTTGCTTTGTAATGGTATTCTAAGTTAAAACCCATATAAGAGGTTTCTTTGCCGTCTTTAATATCCTTTAAAGTGGTAAAACTAAGACGACTTAATTGTTCATCTTCTCCTATAAAGATAGTAGAAAAACCCCCTTCATCAGCACTAAGAGTTTGAAAAAAGGATATGTGCGTATCTGTTTTGCCTTTCTTATGATAATATTTTTCCATATATCCCTTGTATTGAGATTGATCATAAGAAAAACTTATTGTTACTTTTAAAAATAATAAAAATAATAAAAATATTTGTTTTTGATTCATATAAATGCTCCTTTTTGGATATTTGAAATGTTTGGTTTTTATATTAATAAATATTGTAAATATAGGGCAGTTGTTAATAGGTATAAAGAAATTAATAATTTATGTTAATTGAATTAACAAATTGCTTTACTATTTAGAGTAACAATTTGTTAATTTTGTTATTTTAGGAGAATTTTCTTGAAAAGAGCCAAAAGGTCTTTTGATGATTATGTTGCATATTTTAGAGAAGGATTGTTAGATGATAGGGAAATAGCGGATAAATTGGGGGTTTCTAGGGTAAATGTGTGGAGGATGAGGAAAAAATGGGAAAGTGGAGAAAGTGTTGTTAACCAAGACTCTAGAGTAACAATTAGTGAAGATACTTTAGAACACCTTTTATCACAAACTTTTAAATCAGAAGTTAACGCTAGGAAAGTTATAAGTGAATTAGATATAGAGTGTGCTAATTTAAAATTAGGATTTATACGTGCATTTAAGCAATATTCTAGTGTTGAACTTACTGGTATGCGAACTAAAATAGAAAATTTAAGAGCCGAAATTGATGCTTTAAATAAAGCAAGTAGTAAAAAAAACAAGCAAGTTGTTAATGGAGAAATTAATTCTTTAAAAAGCGAGCTTGATGAATATATAAAGGAGTGTTCAATAAGAGAAATGGAGCTTTACTATGAATGTATGAAAAAACTTACAACTGCTAATGAGGCTGAAAGCAAAAGCAACTACAAAAATAGTAAAGGGCACAAGTGAACTTATATCAAACAAAACTTTTTACAACACTACAAAAGGAATACAAAAATAAATATGGAGTTGATATATCACAATTTGTAAAGCTAACAAATTCTTCAATTAATTTTGATAAGTTTGAAGAAAAACAGTTAACTTTAAAACAAAAAAATGTGATAAAAAGTATTAAAAAGAATAATGAAAAAAAGATTATACTCAGCGGCGGCATAGCTAGCGGCAAAACGTATCTTGCATGCTATCTTTTTCTCAAAAGTTTAATTGAAAATAAAAAGTTATATTCTAGCGATACGAATAATTTTATTATTGGGAATTCACAACGCTCAGTTGAAGTTAATGTTTTGGGACAATTTGAAAAGCTATGTAAACTTCTTAAAATTCCTTATATTCCAAGACATACAAATAATTCATATATTCTGATTGATTCACTACGTATTAATCTATATGGTGGAGATAAGGCAAGTGATTTTGAAAGATTTAGGGGAAGTAATTCGGCACTTATTTTTGTTAATGAGGCTACAACTTTACACAAGCAAACTTTAGAGGAGGTCTTAAAAAGACTAAGATGCGGGCAAGAAACTATTATTTTTGATACTAATCCCGATCATCCAGAACACTATTTTAAAACCGATTATATTGATAATATAGCGACCTTTAAGACATATAATTTTACAACTTATGATAATGTGCTACTTAGTAAAGGATTTGTCGAAACACAAGAAAAGCTATATAAAGATATACCATCATATAAAGCAAGAGTTTTGCTAGGTGAGTGGATAGCAAGCACTGATTCAATTTTTACACAAATAAATATTACTGATGATTATGTATTTACTAGCCCGATAGCATATTTAGACCCAGCATTTAGTGTTGGCGGGGATAACACTGCATTATGTGTTATGGAGCGAGTTGATGATAAGTATTATGCTTTTGTATTTCAAGACCAAAGACCAGCTAATGATCCTTATATTATGAATATGGTAAAGACTGTTATAGAAAATTTCAATGTGCATACACTGTATTTAGAGGATAGAGATAATACAAAAGGTGCTGGTGGATTGACCCGTGAATACATCTTGCTAAGAAGTAATATAAGCCAATATTTTAGAATTGTTCCAGTTAAGCCAAAGTCTAATAAATTTAGCAGAATAACAACGTTAATTACGCCGTTTACTTACAAAAAACTTTACATTACAAAGTACAGTAGTTCTTCTGTATTTAATGATATTTATTCGTATAAGGGGGATAGCAAAACCCATGATGATGCTCTTGATGCAATGTCTGCAGCATATTTGATGTTGTCTTTAGGATATAGAGAGCGAAGTGTTCACTTTGGCAATCAAAGATTTTTGTAA
>NC_000952.1 GCF_000008685.2 Borreliella burgdorferi B31
ATTTTATTGACAAAAATAATAGTTTTTGCTATCATACATCTAATTTAATAAAGAGAAATAAAAGGTGTGTGATTTAAGAAAAACAAAATTAATAGATAAGATAAGTTCACTAGAACTATATAAATACTCAATATTTTTTAGGAATTATATAGAAAATGTAGCAGAAGATTGTCTCAAGAACGGACTTGTTCTTGAGAGTTCTGACCGCAATGTTAGTGAATTTGAACTTGCTAGGTTAAAGGTACAACTTAAAGATGCTCTGCTTAATTGTATTATAAGCTACCGTTTTCATGGGATTGGCTATGTTTTAGTAAAAACCAAAGATACCCTAATAGATCTTGAACAACCCGTTAATATAGAATTACCTATTGGTTTTGAATACCTTGATTATGAATATGTAAGAGATTTGGGAGTTGATTTTGATCATATAACCTATAAAGTAAAATCCAACAATAAGAACAATTCTTTAGACGCAGTTAAAATACATAAAAGTCGACTTATCATATATGAAAACTTTGATTATATCTTAAAAAGATATGTTCCGTGTTATACCGAAAGCTTTTTACTAGATATTTATTTATTTGAAAAGATATACGTAGAAATAGAAAGACGTATTGAAAACCACAATTTTTTGTTTTACAAAGATGAATCTTTAGTACAACTACAAGACGCACTTTCTAGTGCAACAACTTCTTTAAGTGCACTTACTCAAGGCAATAATGATAGAGGAAGTGGCATTTTATCTTCTTTTTTAAGAAAACAAAATTCAAACAATCATAGTAAAGATATTTCTAATTTACGTAGTCTTAATGACTCATTGGCACAGGAACTTGCTAGGTTAAAAAGCAATCTAAATAATGAGGGAATGTTTTATACAGCTACTCCGAGTGCTAGTTTAGAGGTTATTAAATACGATCTTAGCTATTTAAAGGAGGCTTTAGCATTAATTAAGGCAAAAATTGGTGCAGATACTAAAGAACCCCTAACTAGAAGTTTTAATGAGCAGGCTAAAGGACTAGGGAATGATGGTAAAGGAGATAGGAGCAATTATTACGATTTTCTAAAAGGTGTACAAGAACAAGTTGAGAACTCTTGTAATTTAAAACTTACAAAGTATTTTGGACTTGATATGAAGTTTAATTCGCTGATTATGTTAAGTGAAGAACAAAAAGTGGAAAGAGATATAAAGCTAATTGAGCTTTACAGTAAATATAACCAGCTTATACAAAGTAGCTCCTTTGATAATGAGGAGTTAGCGATTTTAAAAGAGAAATTATTCTCATTTTGAGAAAAGGAGTTAAAAAGTGACTGAGAAAGAAGAAAAAGAAGACCTGCAGGCACAAGATAAAGAAGAGCAGCAAATTAAGGCTGATACTAAAGTTATAAGTGCGCAGGAATTTGAAGAGTACATGCGTTTTAAAGAGCAGGCAAATAGTAAATCTAAAGAGACAAGTCGAGATTTAAGTATAAATGAACGAATAACAAAAGAACTTGCAGAAGTTGAAGAGCGGGAGCGTATTGAAAAGCAATTGTTACTAGAGGCTGAGCGAATTAATGAAATTGATACACTTGCAAAAGCACATCTTAGCAATCATTTTAACAAAGAGGTGCTACTTGCAAAAGGATATACATTAAAAGACATTATGCAAGCACAACGTAGAGAACTTGTACGCAAGTTCGTTCCAATTGAGCAAATTAAAGCTATTGCCAAAGTATCAGACATAAGTCATATCGATGGAGAGATATTAGAGCAACTTGTTTCTTTAGCAAAAGTGAATATTAAATTAAGAAAAAATGCGAGTAGCAGTTCTTCTTCTGTTGACTCTATTAAGGGGAATATTGCTATTAAATCAGAAGAAAGAGCAAGTTTGCTTGATTCTAATTTTGTACCTATTAATTTCACAGAATTTGTACAAGCGATAAGTAATACATACAAGCAAAGACGAATTCAATTTTATGAAAATCTAAAAAGACATAAAAGAACAAGTATTGCCTAAAGGAGTTTTTAAATGAGTGATATAACAAAAATTAAACAAGAATTTGATAAGAAAGTTGCAGAAATTCAAGCATTAATGAAAAATCCCCAACAAGACTCAGGATTGCTTAGCAATTCTATTGATTTTAGAGACCAAAATCTAATTTTTTCCAATTCTGGTGGGGTTTGCACTAGCAGTAAAGACAAAATAGAGAATTACCCTGCTAAAGGGTATCCGTATAAACGGGGTGTTAAGCTTAGTTTTGGAGATGGAACAACCGAACTAGAAGTTGAGGCTGGTGGTGGAGACGATTTATATGGAGTGTGTTCCGATATAGATGAGTTTAGCGGTATGGCAACTGTTATACCAATTACAAATAACTTTACTGGGTATTTAACGCTTAAGAAAGAAGGACAAAATGGTGTAAATCCAGGAGATAAATTAAATTTTAACCAACATGGGGAACTTGAAAAGGTCACTGGGGCTCAAAAATCTGTTAATGCAATAGCACTTTCAAAGGCACACAAATTAACTGAAGATTTATTTATAGTGCTTGCTAGTGTATTTGGGAATAGAGCAATAAAAGGGTAATAAATTATGGCTTTAAAAGGCAACATGCAAGTAGAAAATCTTGAGGCTGTTGAGGACCCACAGGTAGATTTAGGGGCACAAGTTTCCGCTGCTCCTAGAGCTAAACGGCAAGCAAGACAAGCTGAGGATGCACAAGGGGAAGATCCCTATTTGGAGGCAATTAACGAGCTTGATGATATCCTTTTGAAATTCAAGAAATATGTAAAATCTATGAGTTCAATTGAAAATAAGGTTTTTGGCGGTTTGAGTAGTTGTTTTAAATCTAAGAATGAGCGAGTTGATGCATATTCATTTGCATGTTCAAGTTATACAGACAAAATAGAGGAATACCTTTACGACCCAGCAAATAGTTTTCCATACAAGCGTGGGGTTAAACTTGTTCCAAAAGAGAACTCTATATATGTGGAAGTTGGAGCTGATACTGATATGTATGGGATATGTGTAGATGTATGTGAGTTTAGTTGTACCGCGTATGTATTGCCAATTACTAACAATTTTGAAGGGTACCTTGTCACAAGGAATCCAAGTATAAAAATAGGAGAAATCCTAGACATAAATAATAACGGTGTTATTATCAAGGCTGGAGGTGGGCCACCAACCGCAATTAACATATATGCTCTATCTGATTCATTTACAATCAATTTTGCACCCGAAGATGGAAATCAAGATCAAAATAGATATCCTAGGCAAGAGTATTCTATTAATTTGATAAAAGTTGCAATTTTTGGAAATAGAGGCCTTGAGAAGATAGTAATACCTGATGGTGGTTAAACTTTGGGCGAATAAAAGGAGGTAAATAAATGGGAGATACAACGCAATTAGTAAAAGAGTATCAAGAGAAAAGAAGTAAACTGGAAAAGTTTATGAAAAATCCCCAACATGACGCTAGTTTGCTTAGCAATTCTAATGAATTTAGAGACAAAAATGTAGAATTTTTTGCTTCTGGAGGCACTAGAACTAGTAAGTTTGATAAATTGGAAAATCATCCATTTTTGGGGTATCCGTACAAGCGTGGAGTAAAAAGAGTTATTCAAGAGGCTCAAGATAATCAAAGTCACTATGAGCCACATGTTGAGGCTGGTGGAGGTGAAGACTTATATGGAATATGCATTGACATAGATGAGTTTAGTAAAACAGCTACTATTGTGCCAATTACCAATAATTTTGAGGGATATTTAGTGGCAAAAGATTCTACGGTTAAAGTAAAAGACAAACTTGTTTTTAATAAAGACGGTGCTCTTGAAAAGGTGACTGGAGCACCAAATAAAGCAACTATTAATGCAACAGCATTGTCTGATGCAAAACAAATTAGCAATGAGGTTTATTTAGTAAAAGTAGCTGTATTTGGGAATAAAGCTATGAGTAGAAATTAATAATATTTAGGAGGATTTAATATGGAATTATTTGATGAAAATTATTATGCAAAAGCTGTGGCAAATATCATAGGAGAAGTTAAAGATCCTATTATGTATAAATGGTTTTCGCCCGATCAAATTGAAGATGTTGATCTACAAATGGGATATCAAAAAACCGTAAAATGGGACGCGTTTTTAAATGCTAATCCTACAACAATTGCCAATGAGGTTAATACTATCTCAACTATTGGATTTAGTTCTGAAGTGGTAAGACTTAATTATTTGAAATTACAGTATAAATTCAGACATTTAAAGCAGACTTCTGAGAAATTTTATACTTCAGATTCATATATTGGGGACATTAATAATAATTTACTTCCTTTTGCTCAAGCGTATAAGCTTGCAAGTAGTGAAATTATTAAACTTATTAATCACTTTGTACTAACAGGAACTGTTTCGATTCAAAAAGATGGAAAAAATCAAAAACGCCTGCTTCCAAATATGTATGGGCTGCTTAATATGCCCGAGCAGATAAAAGAAGAGGTTGCTAGTGGTGATAAAGATAAAATGGATAAAATATTTGAAAAAATTGAGGCTGGACTTTCAAAGTTGGAACTGGGCGACGAATTTTCCACACCGATGATGGTAATAGTTGACCCAGCAACGTCACTTAAACTAGTAAAACCATACGCAGCAGCACAGGGTGCAGCAAGTAGTTGTGAAAAATGGGAAGATGTTTTAATTCAAACTATTAAGGCTATTAATAATAGAGAAGATGTTTACATTGAAACTTCAAACTTGCTAAAACATAAAATACTCATTTATCCACTCAATTCAGAACTTATTAAATTTAAACCTAGTAAGTATATGCTACCTACACCGAATGAACAAGTTGATAAAGACTCAACCGATGTAGCTCATTCATACATTGATTTTGTTTTAGGCGGTCTACTTGCTACTAGAAAAACTATTTTGCAAGTTAACATAAAGCAAAGTTAAAAGTATAAGGTAAGTGAAAATGAGTGAACAAGAAAGCTTACAAGCACAAGTTGCGGGAGAAGAAGAACTTTTAGTAACAAAACTCCATTCAGAAGTGTTATTGCTATTAGGAATAGACAAATTTGCACTAAGCAGGCAAAATTTTCTACTTCATTTATCCTTACTTCAAGCTATTCTAGTAACACGCGGTATTGATGCCAGTTCACTGACGTATGAACAAATATTTTTGCTTACTTTCTACCATATGGGCTGCCAATTAAGAAAACAGGGAGTTGTTCGAGAATTTGAATTTGATAGGATCAAAAAAGAGAAATTCAATGAACTTGAACTTGATTATTATCCTAGTAGCAGTGGAGGCGAAGAAGGCGGCGAGGGGAGTTGTGGCTCAAACAAGAATTTTTGTTCACAACTTGATGCATTTTTAGAAAAACTAAAAAGAGAAACTTCAACGCCATCTTGTGTGGGGGTTGTCTAATGAATGGTGTTAGAAAAAGACTTTCAGATATGTCTTTCCGCATGATCAACGTATTTAAGGATCCTCAACCTTTAAGGTTTTATAAAGGCACTGTTGTTAAACTTGAAAACGATTCTTCTTATCAGAGAGTTTTTGATAAAAATAAGTACACTGAATTTGCAGGAGTTATTATTGACATAAGGCCACAAGAACTTGCAGTGCTTTATGACTCTGATATGTCTGATATTCAAGGATATTCCAAACTTTACACATATCAAGACCTTAACTATGAACTAAAAGACCGCATATCAATTTCGGATTTAATTTACTTTGAAATATTTAGTATTGACTCTTCAATCGGATATTTTACTTTGGTTTTAAAGGAGTTTATATGGACAAACTAGAGTTTAAAATGGAATTGGAAATTGGGTGGTTTGGTGGTCGTGCAGGGATTGCTAGAATGCATGAAAAAGGGGGTAGCAATTTACCAGCAAGAAAACATTTAACCAAAATTGCTGGTAGTTCTGAATTTAGAGAATATATCAATAATAGTTATATAAATTCTAAGTTTAATCTTGACCCCAAATCGGGAATGGAGGCTATTGGACAAGCTTTTATAAGGTACTATGGAAATTATCTATTATCAGCACAAGTCGCTCCAGCCTTAAAGGCTAATACAATCAAAAGTAAGTTTAAAAAGGGTAGTAACACCGCAGCAATTCCACTTGTTGATACAGCCAAAATGTTATCCGAGATTACTTATAAGGCAACACTTGAATGATTTTTACTTTAGATATGGTTTTAAACCATTTAACTCAAATATTCAAAGGGTTTAAGGCGTATGCAACTGAAAATAATTTTGAGTGCGATATCATAAATACTTACAATCATCCGTACCTTTCAAAAATCACAGCTGCTAGCTCAAATATAATAGCATTGAAATTTGATGGTACAGAAAATCTATTTAATCATAATTCTAGAGCCGGTGTATTTTATGAAAATGCTTTGGAATTTAGTTTAAATTTTCAAATATATATTATTGCAATAGTGTTAAACGCCAAAGACTTTGACGCTAATTCACGCATGTTAATGCTTTATGGTATGCTTAGTGACTTTCTACACAATAAAGCCCATAAGTATACTTTAGAAAGTCAATCCCAACCCGAATATATTAGTAAAGTTAACTTTTACATTTATCCAATATCTAATATGCAAACAGTTGGGCTTATTAATTTAGGCACAAAATATAGCAACCATGCATACAGTGCATCTATAGCATTTAATGCTAGTGTAAAAGCAATTGAAATTTTAAAGGAGGAATACAAAATTGCCGCAAGATACAATTAGTGTAAGTTTGCTTGACTCTAGAATTCAAGCTAGTAGGCCCAATTATTATAATCCACTTTTGGTTTACAAAACAGCTAAAATCAAAGTTAATAAAGATGCTGCTAACTATAAAATATTGAATTTAACCGTTAATAACTATGAAAAACAAATTGAAACTTTAGAAAAAGATAATGGGAATGGACAAGATCAGTTTGGAAAAGAAAAAACACTGCTTAAAACCGCAATGTCGAATTTTTTCAATTCAAGTGAAGAATCATTAAAATCAGCCGATCTTTTTATTTATAAGGATAAACCCGAAGAGTTAAAAAAATATCTTAAAGTACATAGACACACTTTTGTTGTACTTATTAATACTGAGGGTGATAATTCCGATGATGGACTTAAGATTTATAAAGATGATTATGATAAGTTTAAAACACCTTCAATTTTTTTTGTATTCTCAACTAAAGAACAAGAAATAAAAGAACTATTTAAAGATAAAGGCAATACTGAAAAAGAAAGAAATATTGCTGTTTACAGCAATAATAAAGACAATTTACACCTCAAATTTATAAGTCAATATTTACATCAAGCTAGTATTTTTCATGCTGTAAATCCTTATGGCATGCCGCTGGCTGCTACACCACTTGTTGATGATACTGTAATTGGAAAGTTGAGAACTGCAAAAATCAACTTTTATTCACTTCTTAATGAAACTGGGCTTGATGGTGTACCCGCATTTAAAGAAGGTGTTGACCTAGCTGGAGGTGCAATAGACGAACAATTTACATACCACTATATAAAAAATGAAGCGATTATTGAGCTTATTAGAATTTGGAACAAAAACAATAGGCAAAATAGCAAATTATCTGCACTACAACTTAGTGGGGCTAGAGACAATGCATATACTTCAGCAATTGAATGTTTACTGAAAAGGTTTGTGGATAGAGGACTTATTATACAGTATAAAAATTTAAGTCTTACTCTTTCTCCTACACCACAACTTAAATTAGAACTTAGCGTGAATATTACTTATAACTTTAGCATTAATGCTGTTTCTTTAGTAATTACTACTCAAGATATAGTTGATTATCAAAACAGCTTAAGTGCTTAAAAGGAGGGCTAAAAATGCAATTTTATGATTTAAGAGAAGTTTATTTTTCAATTGGTGGTACACAGCTACATAGTGGCAAACTAGAACTTACAAGCGAACCCACAACAAGAGCAGTGATTAGTAGTGAAGATAAAGGTATGCCTGTAATAAGCTTAAGAGATCCCAAAACGATAACTTATGTTTTCAACATTGAAGTTACTTTGGGTAGTCATGACTACATTTTGTTAACTGAACTTTCTGATGAACAGTTTTACAACATGGATGTGAGAAAAGAGGATAAAATGCTTGATTTAGCATTCAATGATAGAATTGCTACCAAAATTATTTCTAACTATGCAATTTTTACTGAAGAGCCTTCAAGAAGTTATTCTGCTGAGGCCGAAAAAGTATCTTTTGAAATTAGGGCTATTAATTGCCAAAAATCTAAACCAAACAACTCTTAAAAGGAGAGTCTTATTATGATAATGAGATATAAGATGAAAATTTTAACTAAAAATAAAACTTATGAATATCCACTAAAAGTATTGCCGGTCTATGAATGGGATAGAGTACTCGGATTTAATCAAAGTGACGCTGTTTTAAAGCTTAATGAGGTTCAATACTTAAGAGAAATCACAAGTTTAATGATAAGTCCAAAATTTTTAGACGAATTCTATGTGATTTTGGATCAAAATAGAGAATTTATTTCTTATTATAAAGACTATCTTGTTGCAATAATTTACACCGCACAATTTAATACTTTTCATTTAGACAATGATCTAAAAAAACCCGCTTTGGTATATTTGAGTGAGTATGAAAATAATGTTGGGGACTTTGTTACTTTTGACTATATCAATGAAAACTTTGATTATGAAAAAGTAGCCACTTCGCTTTCATCAAGTACATCAAATTCCAATGAGCTGGTTGCTAAATGATCAAAAGAAATAGAGATATTGATAAAGCCATTGCAAGTCTTAATGAGACTAGAAAAAAGTATTTTAACTTGCTTGACGAAATTAAGAACGACAAATACTATTTTCCAGTAATTATGAATATTTGCTCATACGACTCGGTAAAGAAATTGCCTTATGACGAGCTTTTAGAGGTAAATAGACTTGCTGATATTAAATTAGAAAAAGAATTGTATGAATTAATTTTAAGCAAGTGAGGGCTTAATGAGCGACAAATTCACCATTAAATTTAAAGGGATTCTTGATCATGCTGCAACAAAAAAGGCTATTGAACAAGATATTTCCAAAATGGAAAAATATCTTAAACCCAAAAAATCTAGTTTGGGTAGCACTAAAGATATTGTAAAAAATAATTTGTCGGACAAGAAAAAAGAACTTAGCAAACAATCTAAATTTGAAAGCTTAAGAGAGCGTGTTGAGAAATATAGACTTACACAGACTAAAAAGCTTATGAAACAGGGCATGGGGTTTGAGAAAGCAAGAAAAGAAGCTTTCAAAAGATCTTTGATGTCTGATAGAGACAAAAGACGCCTTGAGTATAAAGAGCTTGCAAAAGAATCAAAAGCAAAAAGTAAAATGCTCGCAGCTTCTCAAGGAAAAGGACTTGTTGCCAAAATTGCAATAGGTAGTGCTTTAGGAAATGTCATTGGCAACGCTGTAAGTAAAGTTGGTGGCGGGCTTATTGGATTTATGTATGGATTTGCTAAAAAAGCAGTTGAAAATAAATCTAAAGAAGAACAACTAAAACAACTTAATAAAGTGTTTTACAGTGAAAAAGAACGTGAAAATATTTTGGGTGCTATTAAGGGAATGAAAGGATTTGAGCGGAAATTAGAACAACAAGACTTTCTGCGAACATCGAGTGTGCTTAAAGGCCACATCAGGGAATTAAAAATTAATGATGAAGAGGGAGAGAATGTATTAAATGCAACAAAACTAGCAGCTATGTTTAGAAGTACGGGGCTTGTTGGTGATAACGAAAGTGCTGTTGAAGTTGTTTCAAAAATACTTAAAGGGGAACTTACAGAAGCTTTCAATATATTGAAACCTATAGACAAATTTGGAGAAAAATATCTAGAAGCCATGAAAAACAAGTTAGAGTTTCTAACTCAAGAGGGAGGGAAAAAAAAGCTAAGGCCAGAGATAATTAAAGACTTAATAAAAGATATATCATCTTTGAATATAATGGGTCATTCTGATGAAGTTGCTTTAGCTAAAAGTAATTTAGCTAAAATAGAGCAAAATCTTGAAGACGTAACTAATAATGTTTTGATGCCAGTAATTGGCAAAATTTCTGGTATTCTTGAAAAGATTATGAACCTTAATTTTGAACAAATCTTAAAACAAATCGTTGATGCCATAACAGGCGGTATAAAGGGTGCTTTTGACGGAATAAAAAACATTGGCAGCTCATTATATAATACCGCTAGTAATGTTGTTGGTAATACTTATAACTTCGCGACTGGTTGGATTAATAATACGATTTTTGGAAAGAACAACAATAACACCGGGGGTGATGATTTAGGAAATTTCAAATAAAAAGGAAATTCTATGGATATTAACAATAAAAATATTATCAATAATAATCTTGAAAAGAAAAAATTCGAGGAAAAAATCAAAGATGTTGAAAAGAAAGAATTCTGGGAGATTACTCGAATAATAAGAGATGTAATAACCCAAATATTTGCTCTTTTCGGAGCAGATAATTTTTTAGTGTTATTTCCAAGAATGGATTTAAAAGGTTTTGGATATGTTCCTCAATTGTTTTTTATAAAACCAAAAACCGAACTCATAGCACGCACTTACAATACCAGTTGTTCCAAAAGACCAGTTATCAACTATTACGATAGAAAAGCGGAATATGTAAGCTACAATCCAGTAATGATTGGTGAAAATATCTCATTAAATGGTGGGGTATTAACCTCACTATATAAAGAAATGCTTTCTTTGCTCAAAATGACTGTTTTTGGCAATACTATGCTACGTTTTGACGTGCATCTTGCAAAAGAACAACTAGCAAATAGAATACAAGCTCAAGTTCCCTTTAGTATCTACAGTCCAACTTTTGGCCTAAAAGAATTAGCTGTAATTACAAGTCTTTCGTTTAAGGATGTTCCTTTCATTGATGAAGTTGAAGTTAGTCTATCAATAGAAATTGTAAAAACATTTGAATTGGAAAAATATAAAGGATAATTAATGTTGCTACTACAATATGATTTTAAAATTGAATTTTACAAAGCAAAACAATCCTTAGAAAAGGATACAAGCTCTGGAGATTCTTTAATTGAAGAAACTCCCAAAATTATAATAAATACACAACATGGAATTCATATTGATATTACCATATCTAATGAGTTTTCAAATTATAATTTTGTAAAATCTAAACGAACAAAAATTGTACTTTGGAATTTGCCCTTAGACTTCACCAACGACATTGAAGTAGGAGATATAGTAAAAATACACTATAAAAAATTTGCTCATGAAAAAAATTTTGATTTCATAATGTCGGGGTATTTAGGAACTCCTATGAGCACTGATTATCCTGGTGGTGATTTTAGTGTTGAGCTTGACGTTCGGTTAGCAATTAGTAGCAACTTCTTTGATCGAAAATTAGAGAACAAAAACTTCAAGGGGAAAACGGTGCAAGAGGCAATAGAATCTGTGTTTCCTAATCGCAATATTATTAATATGGACAAAGAAGATCGTCTTAAAATCATTGAAAAAGATATTTATGCCACAACACCAAAAGAATTTGTTGACAAAATAAAAGGAATATATATTCATGACGTAATAGCTGATGTTGGTGGTGACAGCTTTGATGTTGAATGTAATTTTATATTTACTAATGATATAACAACTGAAGCAGATGAAAATTACAAAGCTTTAGAAGATTATGGACTTGAATTCATTCCACAACAAGAAATTGCTATTGAAGGTGAATACAAGATAAAACGTGTATATTGGAACGCACAAACATTTTACACACATAAATTAAAAATTGGCGATAAAGTTTCATTTATTGATGGATTAGGAAAAATGATAAAAACCACCATAAAAGAAACAAGTGCAAGACTTAGCAACGCAGGAGAGTGTTCATTAATACTTAAATTAAAGGATGATTCTGATGATTCTGATTAAATGCATAAAGTAAAGGGGATTAAAATGACTAAAGACTATAAAATTTACAGAATGAACCAGCGTCTTTATGGTCATGCTTTAGCACAAGAGGACGTTAAAAATTGGATTTATTCAAACATTTTTATAATTAAAATTGGCACTGTAAAGGAGTTTAAACAACAAACTCAAGAGGCTATTGTTACAATACCCGAATTTGAAGATTTAGAAATTCACACAAAAAATATCTCTAATATCAGTTTAGAATTATCAAAAGGTGATAACGTATTGCTACTTCAATCAAGCGTTAATATTTTTGATAAAAATAACGATATCCACTTTGACAAACATCATTTTTATATACTTAGTGCAATTAGCCCAAAGACTTTAAATCTAATTTCTGATACTGTTAAAATTAAAGCAAACAATAAAATTGAAATAGCCAATGAAATAACTTCCTTAAAATCAATTCTAGAGAGTATTGTAAGTGCTATTAATGGAATTACTGTAAAAGGACAAGCGGTCGTTGACTATGCAAGCTTACAAATAGCAACATCTAGAATTAGCAATAATATTAATAGTTTGTTTAAGTAATTTTTGCTAATTATGGTATAATTACTAGTATGGATTTAAGATTAGGCAATAATTTTGAATTGGTATTTAATAAAGATATATCACTTGTTGATGGAATTGATGAACAAAAACAAAGATTTTTGATATTTTTAAAAACCTTAAGGGGTAGTTTAAGCTATGCTCCTCATTGGGGATTGGACTATTTCTTACTTTTAAAACTGTTAAAAATTAACAATCTTCACGCTGTAAAAAATTATTTTCATGAAATATCTAAAGAGCTTAACTTAGATTTAATAAATATTTCAACTACTATACAAGACAACAAAGCACATATATCCTTTTTTTTCTCGGGCGATGTTTTAAATATGGAGTTTAATTTATGAGCATAGTTTTTGATTCTGATTTTGGCATTTTAAAACGTACAATTAAGGATATTGTAAGAGCTAAAAGAGAATATTTGCGTGTAAATTATGGTATTAATATTGACGACAATCAAAGCTCAATTTATAACATTATTGCGTCTTCTTTGGCATTAATTGAAGAAGAAATAATTAATGAGCTCAATCTCTTTTTTTCTAAAATGAAACCTGGTGGTACTTATTGGGCTGCTATTGAAGAACATATTTCTTCAAAAAGCACAACTTACAGTGCAGTTCGCAATGCTTTACTTAATCTTGAGGGGGTTGAGTATACTAATATTAAAAGTGCCGCTGGTAAAGCCAACATATATCTAATTCTAAAAGAAACTTTACTAGACGCTAGTAAATCTACTATTAATAGTTCCGAATTTAAAGCCAAACTTTGGGAAACATTATATCTAACAACCCCTAGTGGTACTTTACTTGAGGGGGACATAGAAATTGATGGCCTCAATTCAACTGGACAACGAAAATCCTACAAAATATCGCTAGGAAAAAGAAAATATGTTTATATGAAAGTAAAGTATAAACTTGACCTTAAAAACTATCTCTACTTAAACATAGACTCTCAAATTAGAGACATTTATTCTAGGATTATTTCAAATAACTATTCTGATATGGGAATTAGCTTTGAATATCAAGACTTTTTTGCTCCAGTTAATGAAGTTAAAGGAATTAAATTTATGGAAATAAGTGCCTGTATTAAAGACACAGACACTGAGAGTATTGCAAAAATTACTGATAGCGATTTTAAAAAAAATCAAGATATTACTATTACTGATGATACAATGCTCCTTTTCAATACTACAGATAGATTGCTTATTGATATTGATAGTTAACAAATATGAAAATACCTAATTTATTCAATGGCACTGAAGTTCATAAATTTATACTTACAGAAACAGAATATGCACAAGCATTGCTTAATGAACTCAAGTCTCTTAATTCTAACTTCCTATCCATTAATGTAATAGAAAATATAAAATCAAGATATATTGCAATATGGATATCTCAAGTTTTATCTATCTTTTATGCAAAAACTCAAACTTTACAAAGTATTACAAGCAATATTAATAGCGTTATTTTTGCTTTACGCCATATTGGTACTGATGAGTCGTTTAGACTAATTTTCAAGGCCTTTTTAAATGTGGACATTGAAGTTACTACTCCTGAAGCTGGGGTTATTGATATCTCTTTAAAAGGGGTAATAAAAACAAACTTTACTACATTTATTTCGCCTAGCACTAAGAAAGGAAAACGACTAAAAAAGATAATTCTTAGAGAAAAGAAGCCGGGATATGCTGCATCTAAAAAGGCTTTAGTATTCAACTCACTTCCTAAGGGCTATGATCATTCAATTTATGCTTTTATTAAGAGAATTATTCCTATTGGTAGAGTTCTCAAAATTAATAATACAGATGGTAACAATATTATAACTTTTAACAACTAAGGAGGTTTTATGGCTGATGATCAAGAAAAATTACTAATTGATGAAGAAGAAACGGTTCAAATAAAAGATTTAAATAAGGTTACGACCGTTAACGATACTGATCTTTTACTGCTTGATGATGGAGCTGCAAGCAGTAATGCTATCACCTTTAAAAACTTTTTAGATGCTTCTAAAGACAAAATATTTAAAGGAGAGGGATTAGACTATTTTAAGCAGATAATTAAGTCTACAATTGCCGAAGAACTTGCAGCTGATAAAGATTTTGTAGAAAAAATTTATGCTAAAATAACGGACAAATTAATTAACAACGATTCTACTAATATTTCTAACCTTTTTAGTAAAATTAAATCACGCCTTACAGATAGCATATCATCAGCCACTTTATCTAGAAGTGATCATCTTTTGATAATGCCTTCATCAGATACTATTCAAAAAACACCCGTTCCTAAACATATACTTGGAGTACCATCAAATCTTGCTTATGGCAGCATAACTAGAAGTACTACACTTTATCCTTCTGACTATGAGAATAACGCGATATTTATTAATATGGAAGACAATGATGATGTAACTCTTATTTTTTCTAAAAGTTACGATAATTCTCCCGTTTATCTTGATATTGAAATTCAAGTAAAAATCAATGATAATAGGATGCAGAAAAAATCATTAAAACTTCAGTATTCTGATGAAACTACATACAATAGGGTTTATGAAATTGCGGGCCCCCGCGGACTATTCACCAGAATTCCCATTTATAAAGGATGGTATGTCCAAAAAAGAGCCTCCTTGTATGGAGATCCAGTCCCAGATCTTTTAAAACTGTAAACTTTTTAGCAAAAATTATGATTTTGGTATATAATATACGTATAAAAATAAAAAATTAAAATGAAGGATTAAAAAATGGATACTATTAAATTAACCGAACTTCTTATCAATTTAAACGAAATTAAACTTATAGCGGTAATGATTTTTGTAACAGTGCTGGTTTTAGGAGTATTAATTCTTCTCAAGCCTTTACTAAAAGACATATTGACTATTGTAATAGGCAAGATTTTTAAGAATGGTAATGGTAATGGCAAAAATCACATTAAAAAAAGAGATTAACTTATGAAATTATCCAAAGATAATGTTGAGCTTGGACTTACGTCTTTATCAACCCTTATTGATATATTTTCTAAATTTGAAGATGAATTTGATGAAATTGCACATAAAGGATTCTTTTTGGTTTATGAGCTGTATTCTCATTATAAATTAATCTATACAGCAAATATGGAAAGACTTGAGAGTGCATTAACCCCAGCAATAAATGCGGCACTCGCTCCTTTAAATGCAAAAATCAATACGGTTATTGATTTGGTTAATTCTAATGATAAAAATCTAAAAATATCCAATGATCTAAAATTCAATAAAGACGGAAAACCTATCTACAAAGAGAGAGCAAATAATGCAAAAGAACACTATTGAATTGGGACTTAATTTACTATCTAGCTTAACTAACATAGCTAAAACTGATACAAACATAGATCATAATTACATTAATACTTTTAGTAAAGTAATAGATTTTTTCTATAAAACATATATAAGCACACTAAAATCTATGGAAACAGCTGAATCAACTAAAATATTTGAAGAAATAAAAGACATTTTAAAATACAATATTGAGATAATAGAGGCTATCTCTTATGACAAAAATAAAAAAATTATCACTTCACTTAAAGCAAAACGCAACAAAATTATGAAAGAATACATCAAAATGCTTAAAAGGAGTGAAAATGCTTAAAAGATTGCATTGTTTACTAATTGTTTTGTTGTTATGTTGCACCACTATTGCTAACCTACCAGAAGAACCAAAACCGCCAATTATTCCAACGCTAAAATCTTTAGCTAAATATGAAACACAACTTTCAGAGTATGTTATGTACCTAGTAACATTTTTAGCTAAAACAAAAGTTAAAGTTAATGATCCAAATTATCCAGAATATCCTTATCCAGATTTATCAACACTAAAAGACGAACACTCCATAACTGCTGTAAAACATAATATCAACATATATTTAGAGTACATTAAAAAAACAAAACCAATAGCGGAAAAAGTCTATAATAAATATTCCCAGTTAAAAATGTAAATTACAAAAAGGTTTTTCTTGCAAGAAATTCTCCTTTACATATAAAAATCTCTAAAGCCAATCAATCTAAAATAGTGTATAATATGACCATAAGGGAAAATTTTATGGAAACAGTGTCAACAAATATTGCAAGTGTAACTCAAGAACAAATATATAAAGAATTTATTAGGCTGGGCATGGAACAACTAATAGCACAAGATTTATCTAAAAGATATTATCACAATGAGCTAACATATAGAGATTTAGAAAATTTAGAAAAACAATTTGATATAAAATTTGATAATCTTATTTCTAAAATAGATAGTGTCAAAAGCGAACTTAATACTAAGATTGACAATGTGGAAAAGAATTTAAATCTAAAAATAGATAGTTTAGATACTAAGATAGATACTGTAGAAAAGAATTTACAAAAGGATATATCTAATTTAGACATCAAGATTGATGCCGTAGAGAAGAATTTACATGTTAAGATTGATGCTATTAAAAGCGAACTTAATACTAAGATTGACAATGTGGAAAAGAATTTAAATGCCAAAATAGATACTGTAGAAAAGAATTTAAACACTAAAATAGACAATGTTGAAAAGAATTTAATGTCTCTTTCAGAAATGCTTAAATGGGTATTAGGAATCATGGGAGCAATGTCTATCACAATGATAGCCGGGCTAATATTTGCTTTCATTTCTAAATAGCTACTACCTCACTTAAAACATATCAATTCAAATAATAATTGTTTATCCCATATTTAGTATTAATACTTAGTTAAGTGAATATTAATAATAAAAAAAGGAGTAACAATGAAAATTATCAACATATTATTTTGTTTGTTTTTACTAATGCTAAACGGCTGTAATTCTAATGATACAAATACCAAGCAGACAAAAAGCAGACAAAAGCGTGATTTAACCCAAAAAGAAGCAACACAAGAAAAACCTAAATCTAAATCTAAAGAAGACCTGCTTAGAGAAAAGCTATCTGATGATCAAAAAACACAACTTGACTGGTTAAAAACCGCTTTAACTGGTGTTGGAAAATTTGATAAATTCTTAGAAAATGATGAAGGCAAAATTAAATCAGCACTTGAACATATAAAGACTGAACTTGATAAATGTAATGGAAATGATGAAGGAAAAAACACCTTCAAAACTACCGTTCAAGGGTTTTTTAGCGGCGGCAATATAGATAATTTTGCAGATCAAGCAACTGCTACCTGCAATTAATCTAGCAGCCCCCATAATGGGGGCTTTAACATGTAAGAATCTTGCTATGCTGCAAATATCTCATCAAACCGTTCGTATTCTTTTAAGATACTAAAGAATATTAATGGACTAGGGCCATAAGCAGTCCTCTTAAACGACACAAACTTTTCAAAATCTTGTAAATCCTTTAATCTATTATTTTTCTTGAAATAGTTTTTTATAATCTCCGCCCAATAGTTTACACTCTTAAAATCACTATTTTTCTCAAAATACAAGATTAAATCAGATTCAATTTTCTTGATATCATCAAAATTATTGGAGTCTATATTCTGAATAAAGCTTATTTTTTGAATAATTGAGTTTATATTATCTTTTGTTGTAGGGCTATTTACCCAATCTTTTATATTAGACAAAGCTTCTTTAAAAACACCGTAATAATAAAGCCTATCTTTTTTTTGTTCTTGTTTAATATCTCTTTTCTGGTTTTGAATAGTGTTATTTTTTTGAATTTGATTAATCTCTTGTTTTTGTTCTCTTTTTTGTTCTTGCTTTTGATTAACACTAGATTGTTTGCTAGGCATAGAATTTTCGTTTTCGTGATTATTGTAAATAGGAGCTGCATCAGTATCTATTTCACTTTCTATACCAAGAGCTGCAACTAAAGCATACCTTTTGACATAAGTAATGCCTGAACCAAACATCTGATACACTGTATTTGTAACTTTAGACCCATTTTCATTGTTCCATTGTAAATTTTCTGTAGGAATTCGCGTATCAAAAGAAAATTCATATCCAGTACTTGTACTGTAGAATGTAGTCCTAATATAATCAACTATGCCATATTGACCCTCTATAGAAATTGGATATTGCTCAATATCAAGCTCCAAATTGTGCTTTTTAATAACATTTTTAATTTCTCTAACTATTTCATTGAAATTTTGATATTTATATCCATATCCTTTAAGACTTTTGTCAATCCCTGGTAAATTCATTTTTAGGGTTTTCATATCTTTTCTGAAGCTTATTTTTGCTTGAATATTATTTTGTATTTCTTGATTATTATTGTTTGAAAGATTTTCCATCTTTTTACTCCTTTTATAGTAATAAATATAAGTATATAGCAAAAACTATTTTTGCCAACTTTTTTACAAAAATTTTTGTAAAAAAGAAGTGGGACTTAACCAAACTCTTTTCTCAAAGAATCTCGTTAAGTCCCCACTATATTATTATTTTTTGCAAATTACTATAAAAGGTAGTTAAAACTGAAAAATGTTCAAATAACTACGCTGTTTGTAGTATAGCCCAACTTAGAATTAAAATCAATTTGTATTTTTACTAAGTTACAAAAAGTGTATTAATTTAACAAAATTAATAATTAAAATTTAATATTCTTTTAGAAAAGTATTTACTTTTAAATCAAAATTTTGCATTATAATAGTAATTATTAATAACTATAAAAGGAGTAAAAAATTGAAAGGTTTTCCTAAAAATACAAAAAGTCCAACTTGCCACAACAAACACCAACATAAATTAATATCTCTTACTTCAACACTAGATTATCTAAACAAAAAAGATAAAAAATATAACCAAAAAAACATACTCTATTACTATAATGAAAATTTAAAAAGAAATGGTCTAGCTCCAACTACACTAAGAACAATGCAAAATTATCTTTACAAATTAGAAAAAGTATTAAAAGTTACAACTAATTACTACCAACACATGGGTGTAAATTGTGGAACTGAAATTTACTATAAGCTAAAGTATCCTAAAAAAGAATGTTACCAGAAAATCAACAAGTACTTTAAAGAACGAAAAAACTCTAGATTTAAATCTAGAGTTAATACCCATTTTAAAGACAATGTTTCCAAAAATAGTAGTGTAAATTCAGTGGAGTGTTTAAGTAATAAAAATAATATAAAAGAAGAAAGAAAGATTAAAGAAATAGAAAAATATCAACTAAGAAATTATTTCAATAATTGTAACTTTAAAACGGAAGAAGCTCTTTCTATTTTGTATTTAAATATTGATAAAGATACTAAGATTGAGGCAATAAATATCTTAAAACAAAATGAAATTGCCCTAATAAAAAAATTCAATATAAAAAAATCTTGCATGAAAGAAAAACAAAAAAAATTAAAAGAAATTCTATACAACACTAGGAAAAAATTAGAAGAAAACGGGTACAATCCCAAACAATTAGAAATAAATTTACAAAAAGTATACGAAAATTACAAATATAAGCCCCACTTTATTATTGAAAATCATAAATATAGCGATTTAAACAATATAAAGCGTAAATTAGAAAAGTCGATTGAAAGAAAAAAAGAAAATTCTCAACAAAATTATCAAAATTTAAAGGAAAATATTTTCAATATCCTTATTGAACAACTAAAAAAAGAAACAAATATTGAAATTCTAAAGCCTATTGTAAAAGAATATTTGAATAACCAAAAGAAAATAGAATACAATAAAGTATTTGGTACATATCATCTTGAATTATCAGAAATAATAAAAAATGAAAAAAATTCTTTAACCACAGAAGAATTTAGCATAAAGGCCGTATAAGGATTTAACATGGAAAGTGCACCAGAACCTATTGAAACTGTAAAAAAAGGTAAATGTAAAGTTGAATGCCAAAATAAAGAACGCTTTATTTTAATTGAAAAAGAAAATGGGAAAGCAATGTACCATACAAAAATAATGATGGATATTTATAAATTTGGAGTTTATGAGAAAAAACACGAATTTAGATTATCATTGAGGGCCTTATTTAATGGAGAAAGAATTGTTGAAGAAACTCATTTATACCCAATTAAAGAAGGAGATAAATTTATTGGTATTTTTTATGGCTACAGAAAACCAATAAAAAAGCCATTAATAAAGTATCAAATAAACGGGGCTAGAAAAGCATATGCATTAGCAAGGGCATATTATATGGAATTTAGATTTAAAGCCGGAAGTGTTTTTTGCTATTTTAAAGGGCTATATCGTTTATTGGATAAAAAAAGAACAAATAATCATTACAACAAAGTTTTATTTAGTATGTTTACGGATTTAGAACAACAAGTATATAAATTTTATGGGAAAAAATACCCGGAACAAGGACCGTTAATAAAATGGATAATAAAAAACCTAAAATAATAACAATAGCGTCAATTAAGGGCGGTGTTGGCAAAAGCACAAGTGCAATTATATTTACAACTCTATTGTCTCAAGATTGGAAAGTGCTTTTAATTGATATGGATACACAGGCATCAGTAACTAGTTATTTTTACAAAAAAATAATAGAAGATAATTTTAATTTATTGGAAAAAAATATATATGAAGTTTTGAAGGGGAATGTATTAATTGATAATTCAGTTATAAATATTAGTAATAATTTAGACTTGATACCTAGTTATATAAGTTTACACAAATTTAATAAAGAGGCTATAACATTTAAGGAAATTAAACTTCAAAAACAGCTATTAAATTTACAATCCAATTATGATTACATAATAATTGATACAAATCCCAGCCTAGATTATACGCTAACCAATGCTTTAGTATGTAGTGATTATATAATAGTTCCAATAACAGCAGAGAAATGGGCTGTTGAAAGTTTAGAACTTTTAAAGTTCTCAATTAGTGATTTAGCCATTGATATTCCAATTTTTTTAATAATAACTAGATTTAAAAAAAATAATACCCATAAGGCACTATTTAGTTCGCTTAAAGACAATAAGAATTTTTTGGGGTTAATTTATGAAAGAGAAGATTTAAATAAAAAGATAGCAAAAAATGATCTATTTAATTTAAATAGAGATTATATGCTAGAGTACAAAAATATATTAAGTAAATTTATAACAATAATCATGTCCAGGTAACTGGACATGATTGCCATTTTAAATGAAAGGAGTCCATATATGGAGATAATATTGAACAAAAGAAACCTAGAAGTGCTAAATGAAGCCGAAGAACATTACAAGAAGTTAAAGCAAAGATTAAAATCTAGTTTTCAACAAGAAATTTATTATAAGATGGAAGTTATTAAGATATTAAAAGAAATAAAAGATAACGAATATTATAAATTAGATGGATACAGAACATTTGAAGATTTTATCAAAGATTATCATTTAGCAAGGAGTCAAGCATATGACTATTTGAAAATAGCAAATGCAATTAAAGATGGCATTTTAGAAGAAGCTTATGTAATAGAAAATGGTGTTACAAAAACTCTTGAGTTCTTAAGAAAATCGCCAAATGTTTTGAAAAAATCTAAACAAAATCCAATAAAACCCTTAAGATTTCAACTTAAGAGTCAAGAAAGTTACGACTTTTATAAAAGTAATGCTAAATTTACTGGATATCTTTTAGACAAATTATTTAATAATGAAAAGGAAATGATTAAAAAAATTATGAAGGAATATAAACAACTGAAAGGATAGTAAGAAGTTTTATGACTAATTTAGCGTACAGAACATATAACATAGAAAGCATAAAAAATGAATTTTTAAACATAGGGTTTAGTGAGGAGGCAATAGATTTTGTTTTTCTTCATAATGATAATTTCAATTTTGAATTTTTAAAAGAGAAAATAATCGATTTAGAAAAGAATTTGAGAAAAGATATATCTAATTTAGATATAAAAATAGATACTGTAGAAAAAAGTTTAAATCTAAAAATAGATACTATAGAAAAAAGTTTAAATCTAAAAATAGATTTTGTAGAAAAGAGTTTAAATGCCAAAATAGATAGTTTAGATACCAAGATAAATAATGTAGAAAAAACTTTACAAAAAGATATATCCAGTTTAGATACTAAAATAGATAGTGTAAAAAACGAACTTAATTCTAAAATAGATAGTATAGAAAAAACCTTGCAAAAGGATATATCTAGTCTAGATAATAAAATAGATGTTTTAAAAAATGAACTTAATGCAAGCAATAGAACAATACAAGTAATTCTAATAATGGGAATAACACTTGCTCCAATTATCTATTCTATATTTAATAAGTATTTCTTTAATTGAGAATGATTAAAATTTTTTAAAATATTAAGGGAGTATATAGCGTATTTTTTAAATAGAATACTATAATCTTGATTTAAATTCTTTAAAAGAAACATTTTATTTTTACTTTCTTTTAAATTTAGAACTTATTTGAATTTTTTAACAAGAAAATCTAAATAAGTTCTTTTATTTTAACAAATACAAATTGATTTTAATTCTAAATTAAACTATATTCAATTGTTGAAAAGCGTTTATTTATTATAATAATTTCTGTAAAAAGCCTGACAAAAATAGTTTTTGTTATATATATGTATGTGTATAGCTAAATAAGTATATTGCTATCAAAAAAATCCAATTAAGTTGGGTTTAGCTAAGTTCTCTAACAAGAGAATTTAAATAAGCCCAACTAATTTTTTGTAAAATTTTTTGTAAAAAAGTTGGCAAAAATAGTTTTTGCTATATACTTATATTTATTACTATAAAAGGAGTAAAAAGATGGAAAATCTTTCAAACAATAATAATCCACAAGAAAATATTCAAGGAGAGCTCAAAATGATAAGTATTAATCAACAAAGTTTTACTGGTTGTGAAATATTTGAGGAAAAATCTTCTCCCATTAAAGAAAAAAGTAAATTAAGTAAGATAGGCAAGAAATTGCCAGGAATAAGTAGTCAAGAATGTTTTAGATTTAATCGCAATATTGATTTTAGTGTGCAAAGAAACAAGTTAGATAAATACGGTGCTAGTGAAGTAGGCAATATTCTTGTTGGAGGTGCTGGGCTGAAAGATTTAATGATAAACAGAGTGCTTAAATATTTTAATATGAGTCTACCTTTTGAAGAGAATTTATATATGCTCAAGGGCAAAGAGTTAGAGAATTTAGGATTTAGAGAGTTTGTTAAAGCATACGGTGATAATATTGATATTTTATATAAAAATAAATATGCCAACGGAGTTGATAAGTATAATTATTTCAAAAAAATGGGCAGTTCAGAAACTTTAGTGGGCTCAACAATTGATGGCTGGTTTATTAATAATAATGGCGATTTAGAACTATTAGAGATTAAAAGTAGCGACTCTAATTATATGAGTAGTGCTATTGCTGAGTACAATAAAAATGGCAATTTTTTAAGCAGTAAATATTTTTTCAAATATTATATACAAGCACAAATGCAGCTAGCATGCACTGGGCTTGAGTATTGTAATTTGTTCTTTTTAATAGATGCTGCACCAATTAACTGTAAGATTAAAAGAGATGAGGCCTTAATATCAAAAGTGTTTGAATTTGTTAATAAATGTGAATTAGAAATTATAAATTTGAAAAAAGATATTTATAGTAACTATAGAGAGGAATACTTAATGGCACATAATTTTAACGAGGATACGTTTATAAAACTTGTTGAAGATTTAGTAGAAAGGAGTGATTTTTATAGTTCTGGAGTTGAGTTTGATTGGGCAAGAGAATTTATAGAATATGTTGATTGTGCAGACCTTGAAATTAAGGATAATCAATCTGCTGAAAATCTTGCGTATGATTTAATGGAGATTGATAGTCTACAAAAAGAATTAAATAGAATCCAAAACGAAAATAAAAAAAGAGAAAAGCCCATTAAAGATAGGTTGAAGATGCTAATTTACAATATTACAAATACATATCCACTAATTGAGCAGCTAAATTATAAATTTGGAGAGTTTGTGTTTACTCTTGACCCTAAGAAAAGGGCAATATCAGATAGATTGAAGGGACTACTACCAACAAGTGGTACAGTATTTTTCCCTAGCAATATAGCATTTACAAATAGTGTTAGTGTCCCCATGTGAATGGGTGCACTAAAAAATTAAAAAAATAAATTTAATATAGGAGGATTAATTAATGCTTATTAATAAAATAAAACAAGATAATAGAACTTTAAGACCGGAGATACAAAAATGGGGTTGTTACTTTTTGTGTCTACATTATTATACAAGCCTATTTAAGAAACGTGAATTTAATGCTTATGAGATAAATGCAGCGTATTATAGATTTATAGGACTTGGATACATTAAGAGTAATTGTTTTATTATAAATCCATGTATGATACTTAATTATTACGGAATTAGAAGTAGCGTGAGATATGAATCTTTAAATTATTTAGGTGCAGCCAATGAATTTGAAATAAGTGAAGTTAAAATCGATAAGGTTAATGGATATCACTTTATAGCAACAAAAAATAAAGAAATATTATATGATTCACTTGACTTGAAGCCTCGTGGGAAAATATTTAAAGTAACTTCAAAGCGTATATTTAGACTAAAGTAGTTTTTTTAAAGTTTAAGGTTATTTTTCATGCATTTATAAGCGTGAATTTTGTTAGCAGCAGAGAGTCCATAAATATTATCAATTTCATTGGTTGAATGATATTTCATAAGTTCTTTAATCTGGAAAGAGTTATAGCCATTAGATTTTAAATTTGAAATAAATAAATTTCTAAATAAATGAAGAGATTTATTAGCACGAAAGCCTGATTTTTTAAGAAGAATTTTAAATTTTTTAGAAATATTGATAATGCTAATTTGATTATCTTTAAATTTATGTTTGGTTTTTTGGAAAAGGTAGGTACGCCTTGAGTCGAGATTTTTGTCATTAAAGTAATTTTCGTGAGCTTTTTGAATAGCCTCAAATTCTTCAGATTTGATGACAATTTCTCTAATGCAAGTGATATTTCTTTTTTTAGCTACATTTACTTTTATATTGTAGAAAGTTTCTCCAGTTTTGCTTAGTAGCGGGGTAATATCTTGCATTTTAACTTTTTGAATTTCTGCACCCCTGCACCCACTTATTGCGAGTAGATGTAGAAACCAACCAGAAATTGGGTCAGTTTGTTTTAATGTTTTGACGCATTTTTCAATTATTTTGCTACTTTTTGAGGTTAAATAAAACTTAGGAGTTGGTTTTGAAGCTTTTTTAGTAGGCTTAGAAGAAATTTTTAGTGAATTTTTAAGAATTTTATTTTCATTTACCACATTTTGATAATCTTGAAATAGTTTGAGCATAAAATCCATATTGAAATTATTTAAATTAAAATAATTATTAATATCCATAAAATCCTCTCCTTAGAAGTGTTACTTTTAAATTAAGTAAAAGTAATAAAAATTTAATAAAAATGCAATTTATATTTTATCAAAAACCTAAAATTTTAGTCAAATTTTGGGTGTTCTCATTGCATGCGAAATTTGGGTTGTGGAGTGGCTGTGATAAACAGAATAGGCATTTTTTGAGGGTGTCGGATAAGAAAGACAGTATACTTTATCTAATATATAGCAAAGACTTTGAAATTTAAGTTGTATGGATTTTGTAGTCTTTTGTAATGAGTGGTGCATTTGCAATGGAGAGATTTTGGGGAGTTGGTTAAAATTATATTTGCGTTTTGTTAATATGTGATAGCTGAATGTAACAAAATTATATATTTAAATCTTTGAAAAATTGTATTTATTAGGCATTGCGTTAGACTTAAGGATTTTAGGAGTAACTTATGAATAAGAAAATGAAAATGTTTATTATTTGTGCTGTTTTTGCATTGATGATTTCTTGCAAGAATTATGCAAGTGGTGAAAATCTAAAAAATTCAGAACAAAATCTAGAAAGTTCAGAACAAAATGTAAAAAAAACAGAACAAGAGATAAAAAAACAAGTTGAAGGATTTTTAGAAATTCTAGAGACAAAAGATTTATCTAAATTAGATGAAAAAGATACAAAAGAAATTGAAAAACAAATTCAAGAATTAAAGAATAAAATAGAAAAATTAGATTCTAAAAAAACTTCTATTGAAACATATTCTGAGTATGAAGAAAAAATAAACAAAATAAAAGAAAAATTGAAAGGAAAAGGACTTGAAGATAAATTTAAGGAGCTTGAAGAGAGTTTAGCAAAGAAAAAGGGGGAGAGAAAAAAAGCTTTACAAGAGGCCAAACAGAAATTTGAAGAATATAAAAAACAAGTAGATACTTCAACTGGGAAAACTCAAGGCGACAGGTCTAAAAACCGAGGTGGTGTTGGAGTGCAAGCTTGGCAGTGTGCCAATGAATTAGGTTTGGGTGTAAGTTATTCTAATGGCGGCAGTGACAACAGCAATACTGATGAATTAGCAAACAAAGTTATAGATGATTCTCTTAAAAAGATTGAAGAAGAACTTAAGGGAATAGAAGAAGATAAAAAAGAATAACAGTGGTATCTTTTAAGATAGAAATTCAAAACAAAGGAGAAAACAAAAAGTATGAATAAAAAAATATTGATTATTTTTGCTGTTTTTGCACTTATAATTTCTTGTAAAAATTATGCAACTGGTAAAGATATAAAACAAAATGCAAAAGGGAAAATTAAAGGATTTTTAGATAAGGTTTTAGATCCAGCAAAAGATAAAATTACTTCAAGTAGTTCAAAAGTAGATGAATTAGCAAAAAAATTACAAGAAGAAGATGAAGATAATGAATTAATGCAGGGCGATGATCCTAATAACAGAGCAATAGCACTGTTACCAGTATTGCCGGAAAATAGTCATGACAATCCACCAGTACCAAAAGTAAAAGCAGCAGCACAAAGTGGTGGTCAACAAGAAGACCAAAAAGCAAAAGAATCTAAAGATAAAGTTGAGGAAGAAAAAGAAGTTGTAGAGGAGAAAAAAGAAGAACAAGATAGTAAAAAAGAAAAAGTGGAGAAGCAAAGTCAAAAGCAAAAAGAAGAAGAGAGAAACTCTAAAGAAGAACAACAAAAACAAGAAGAAGCAAAAGCTAGAGCAGATAGAGAAAGAGAAGAACGACTAAAACAACAAGAACAAAAAAGACAACAGGAAGAAGCTAGGGTTAAAGCAGAAAAAGAAAAACAAGAAAGAGAGGAACAACAAAAACAAGAAGAAGAAAAGAAAGTTAAATATAAAATTAAAACACTTACAGACAAAATAGATGAAATAAATAAGGATATTGATGGTATAAATGGTAAAACAATTGTAGGAGCAGAAGAAGTTATAGATAAAATTACGGGGCCTGTATATGATGATTTTACTGATGGGAATAAAGCTATATACAAAACTTGGGGAGATTTAGAGGATGAAGAAGGCGAAGAATTAGGAAAATTATTGAAAGAATTGAGTGATACTAGACATAATTTAAGAACCAAATTAAATGAGGGTAATAAAGCATATATTGTTCTAGAAAAGGAGCCTAATTTAAAAGAAAATGTAAATGTTAGTGATATTCAATCAGATTTAGAAAAATTAAAATCAGGATTAGAAGAAGTTAAAAAATATTTTGAAAATGAAGATAATTTTGAAGAAATTAAAGGATACATTGAGGATAGTAATTCATATTGATAAAGAACTTTAAATGTAACTAAATTTTATATACACAAAATAGCAGCTGGTTATTTTTTAAACTAGCCGCTATTTTTTTGTAGATTTCATTGTTGTGAATATAAAAATGTTTTCTATAAAAATTTTCATTCAAAAAGTGCCAAAAACTATTGTTTAAAATATTGTTTATTTATATACTCTCTAGAGTTATGATGAATATAAATGAGATTTCAGATTTTTATGATTGCTTGAGTCCAGGCACAAAAAAGGAAATAAGCAAACTTTATGGAGTTAAACAATTAACTCTGAAACAAAAAAAGGATTTTTATAGAGGTTTTGTATCAATACAAGAATACAAAAGAAAAACCGGAAAAAGTATTGATGAAATCGCAGATTATATTATAGATCCTGCAAAAAATTTTATTAAAGACGTTCTGAAAGATAAGCATATAATAGAAAAGTATAAAAATTTCCAAAATAGGAAGTTTGATTGTAGCTACAAGAAAGGAATGCTAGAAAAATGTTTGGAAAAGATGGGTGAGAAGTATTCTACCCGGTTTTTGAGTATTGTTTCTAATATTATGGATGAGATTGGTAATAAAGATCCAGAACGAGAATCAATAAATGTGGTTCTCGACTTTGTAGAGATATTATTTATAATCATGCACTATTATGATAAGGGAATTTGCACAAGGAAGTATCTTCTAAAAACAATAAAAGATTTTTCCAAATTAGTATAATCAGGTTATTCCAAAATTCAATAAACTAGGTAATTGCTATTTCTAAATTAATAAAAGACAATAAATATCAAATATCTATCAATAAACATCAAAAATATAATAGTTTATGTTAACAATTAACAAATTGATTTACTATTTAGAGTAACAAGTTGTTAATTTTGTTATTTTAGGAGAAATTGTTTTGAAAAAAGTTAAAAGGCCTTTTGATGATTATGTTGTGTATTTTAGAGAAGGATCGTTAAATGATAGAGAAATAGCGGATAAATTGGGAGTTTCTAAAGTAAATGTGTGGAGAATGAGACAAAAATGGGAAAGTGGAGAAAGTGTTGTTAACCAAGACTCTAGACTAACAATTAGTGAAGATACTTTAGAACACCTTTTATCACAAACTTTTAAATCAGAAGTTAACGCTAGGAAAGTTATAAGTGAATTAGATATAGAGTGTGCTAATTTAAAATTAGGATTTATACGTGCATTTAAGCAATATTCTAGTGTTGAACTGACTGGTATGCGAACTAAAATAGAAAATTTAAGAGCCGAAATTGACGCTTTAAATAAAGCAAGTAGTAAAAAAAACAAGCAAGTTGTTAATGGAGAAATTAATTCTTTAAAAAGCGAGCTTGATGAATATATAAAGGAGTGTTCAATAAGAGAAATGGAGCTTTACTATGAATGTATGAAAAAACTTACAACTGCTAATGAGGCTGAAAGCAAAAGCAACTACAAAAATAGTAAAGGGCACAAGTGAACTTATATCAAACAAAACTTTTTACAACACTACAAAAGGAATACAAAAATAAATATGGAGTTGATATATCGCAATTTATAAAGCTAACAAATTCTTCAATTAATTTTGATAAGTTTGAAGAAGAACAGCTAACTTTAAAACAAAAAAATGTGATAAAAAGCATTAAAAAGAATAATGAAAAGAAGATTATACTCAGTGGAGGTATAGCTAGCGGCAAAACGTATCTTGCATGTTATCTTTTTCTCAAAAGTTTAATTGAAAATAAAAAGCTATATTCTAGCGATACGAATAATTTCATTATAGGGAATTCACAACGTTCAGTTGAAGTTAATGTTTTGGGACAATTTGAAAAGCTATGTAAACTTCTTAAAATTCCTTATATTCCAAGACATACAAATAATTCATATATTTTGATTGATTCACTACGTATTAATCTATATGGTGGAGATAAGGCAAGTGATTTTGAAAGATTTAGGGGAAGTAATTCAGCACTTATTTTTGTGAATGAGGCTACAACTTTACACAAGCAAACTTTAGAGGAAGTCTTAAAAAGACTAAGGTGTGGGCAAGAAACTATTATTTTTGATACTAACCCCGATCATCCGGAACACTATTTTAAAACCGATTATATTGATAATATAGCAACTTTTAAGACATATAATTTTACAACTTATGATAATGTTCTACTTAGCAAAGGATTTATCGAAACTCAAGAAAAGCTATATAAAGATATACCATCATATAAAGCAAGAGTTTTGCTAGGTGAATGGATAGCAAGCACCGATTCAATTTTTACACAAATAAATATTACTAATGATTATGTATTTACTAGCCCGATAGCATATTTAGACCCAGCATTTAGTGTTGGAGGGGATAACACTGCATTATGTGTTATGGAGCGAGTTGATGATAAGTATTATGCTTTTGTATTTCAAGACCAAAGACCAGCCAATGACCCGTATATTATGAATATGGTTAAGACCGTTTTAGAGAATTTTAATGTACATACACTTTATTTAGAAGATAGAGACAATACAAAAGGTGCTGGTGGATTGACTCGTGAATACATGTTGCTAAGAAATAATATGGGTCAATATTTTAGAATTGTTCCAGTTAAGCCAAAGTCTAATAAATTTAGCAGAATAACAACGTTAATTACGCCGTTTACTTATAAGAAACTTTACATTACAAAGTACAGCAGTTCTTCTGTATTTAATGATATTTATTCGTATAAAGGAGATAACAAAACCCATGATGATGCTCTTGATGCAATATCTGCAGCATATTTGATGTTGTCTTTAGGGTATAGAGAGAGAAGTGTTCACTTTGGCAATCAAAGATTTTTGTAA